>JAOUIN010000313.1 GCA_029883965.1 Betaproteobacteria bacterium | reverse complement strand
AAGGAGTTTGCGCCGCGGCTGATGCTGCCGATATCGCTGTCGTATGATCATCGTGTGATTGACGGTGCCCTGGGCGCGCGGTTCAGTTCCTACCTGGCGAGAGTGCTGTCCGATATTCGCCGGCTGGTGCTGTAAAAGCCTTGGCCGGTTGCGCAATCAGGCGGTCTGATCGAATCGTGCGCAACGTATTTTCGATTCAGTACTGAATGACCACAGCCCCCATCGGCATTCTTGGCGGCACGTTTGATCCCATACATTTCGGGCATTTGCGGCTGGCGCAGGAAGCTGCGGATGCGTTGCGGCTGGCCGAGGTGCGCTTCGTCCCCAGCGGGACGCCGCCGCACCGGGCGGCGCCCAGCGTTTCAGCGGCGGACCGCCTGGCCATGGTGCAGCTGGCAGTTGCCGGCAATCCGCTGTTCCGCGTCGATGAATGCGAGATCGGGAAGACAGACCTCGGCTATACGGTTGATACGCTGACCCTTTTGCGTGAGGAAGCTGGTGGGCAGCAGCCGCTGGTGCTGTTAATGGGGGCGGATGCGTTTCTGGATCTCGCAACCTGGAGCCGCTGGCATCAGCTGTTTGAGCTCACGCACATTGCCGTTGCCTACAGACCCGGATTCCCAGTCGATACCTGGCAGTCACGGATGCCGCAACCGCTGGCAGCCGAATACCAGACGCGGTTGATGCAGCAGCCGCTGGCCGTGCACCTGGCGCCTGCCGGCGGCATCGTGGTCGTGCCGATTCCCGCCCTTGATATTTCCGCCACGCTGCTGCGCGAGACGATACGCCGAGGCGCCAGCGTACGCTACCTGACGCCGGACAGTATTTGTCAATATATTCAAGATCATAAGCTATATACTGGAGACTAATGGGACCTGAAAAACTTGCCAAGATAGCCGTCGCCGCGCTGGAGGAAATCAAGGGCCGGGACATCGTCGTTTTCAATGTCAGGAAAATGACCGCGCTGTTCGACAAAGTCATCGTCGTCAGCGGCGACTCCAACCGTCAGGTGCGGGCCTTGGCCGGCAACGTTTGCAATGAAGTCAAGAAGGCGGGCGGCAAAGTATTAAGCACGGAAGGAGAGCAGACGGGCGAGTGGGTGCTGGTTGATCTGGGCGCAGTCATTGTTCATGCAATGCAGCCGGCGATACGCCAGTACTACAATCTCGAAGAAATCTGGGGCGGGCCGCAACGGCCGGTGGCGGGCAAGCCGGTTGCGCGCAAAACCGCGCCCCGCAAAACGGCCCGGCGTCGTGCCGACCCGTGAAACTCCTGGTCCTCGCGGTTGGCAATCGCATGCCGGCCTGGGTGACGTCGGGTTTCGAAGAATATGCAAAACGCATGCCCCGCGAAATGCCGGTGCTGCTGAAGGAGCTGAAGCCGGCGCAGCGTAGCAGGGCGGCAGACGCCGGGCGCTGGCTCCAGGACGAGGCAGGCCGTATCAGTGATGCCGTGCCCGCCGGCGCATTGCGTGTGGTGCTCGATGAACACGGTCGCAGCTTTCCGACCCGCCGGCTTGCCGGGCATCTGGAGCGCTGGCGCGGTGACGGCCGTGACATAGCATTCGTCATCGGTGGTGCCGACGGCCTGGCGCCGGCGGTCAGGGAAAGCGCCGACCTGCTATGGTCGTTGTCGCCGCTGACGCTGCCGCACGGACTGGTGCGCGTGGTGCTGGCCGAGCAACTGTATCGTGCGGCGTCGTTGCTTGCGAATCATCCCTATCATCGGGAGTGAAATGTGAGCGAACTGAATGCAGGGCCGGGAACCGTCGCGAAGGACGTCCCCCGGATCCAGTGAAATTTAATTGGTGTTGACCCATGGCTGACAAACCCATCTATCTCGCGTCACGCAGCCCCCGGCGGCGCGAGCTGCTGCGCCAGATCGGTGTCGCGTTCGAACTCATCCTGCTGCGCGAAATGCCGCGGTTGCCGGCAGACATCGATGAAACGCCGCGCGCGGATGAAGCGCCCGACGATTACGTGCTGCGCATTACCCGGGAAAAGGCGCTTGCCGCAGTCGGCATCATGCAGACGCGGCGATTGGCCGTGCGCCCGGTGCTTGCCGCAGATACCACGGTGGTGTGCGATACCGAGATACTCGGCAAGCCCGCGAATGCGGCCGATGCCTCACGCATGCTGAGCCTGCTGGCCGGGCGCATGCATCGCGTGCTGACGGCGATTGCAGTGGCGAACGGCGACGCGGTGGAAGCGCGGGTATCGGAGTCGCATGTGTGGTTCCGCGCGCTGGCTCCAGACGAAATCCGGCGATATACCGCCAGCGGCGAACCCGTCGACAAGGCCGGCGCTTATGCCGTGCAGGGCCGGGCGGCGGCCTTCATCACGCGAATCGAAGGCAGCTACTCCGGCATCATGGGGTTGCCCCTTGCGGAAACCGCGGAGCTGCTGCGCAGTCACGGCGTCATCGTGCCATGAGCGAAGACATACTGATCAACATCACTCCGCAGGAGACCCGCGTCGCCGTCATCGAGCACGGGGTCACGCAGGAACTGCATCTGGAGCGTGCGTCAGCGCGGGGCTTCGTCGGCAACATCTATATGGGCCGCGTGGTCCGCGTACTGCCCGGCATGCAGTCCGCGTTTGTAAACATCGGCGGCGAACGCGCGGCATTTCTGCATGTGGCCGACATCTGGGGTAATCGCATCAACGGCGACCCCGGCATGCCCATCGAAAAACTGCTCAACGAGGGGCAGGACCTGATGGTGCAGGTGATCAAGGACCCGATCGGCACCAAAGGTGCGCGGCTGTCGACGCAGATCAGCATCGCCGGCCGGCTGCTGGTTTTTCTGCCACAGGAATCCCATATCGGCATCTCGCAGCGCATAGAGGACGAGGGTGAGCGCGTCCAGCTGCGGGAAAAGCTGCAGCACCTGATTCCGGAAAACGAGACGGGCGGGTTCATCATTCGCACCATGGCCGAAACCGCCTCCGACCGCGAAC
>JAOUIN010000312.1 GCA_029883965.1 Betaproteobacteria bacterium | reverse complement strand
CGTCGATTCGCGCCTGGTGGAGTTCCGCGAGAACGGCACACTGCGCATGGTCAGCATCCTCGACCGGTTGCAGGACGGCGTGTCATCCGTGTATACATTCTTCGATCCAGAGATTCCCGGCGCCAGCTTCGGCACCTATAGCGTGCTGTGGCAAATCGACCTCTGCCGTGAGTTGGATCTGCCTTACCTCTATCTTGGCTACTGGATCGGGCAGAGCCGGAAAATGGCCTACAAGATCCAGTTTCAGCCGATGGAAGGCCTGGTCGACGGCCGCTGGCAGCCGCTGCCCAACTGATGATCAAGCCGACTCCTTGCGCATCCTGATTATCGAAGACGACGCGACCATCGCGGCGAACCTGTACGACTTCCTGGAAGGCCGCGGGCACAGCGTAGATGCCGCAGCCGACGGCATCACCGGCCTGCACCTTGCAGTTTCACAGGATTTTGACGCGATCGTGCTCGACATCGGATTGCCGGGCATGGACGGACTGACGGTGGCTCGCAAGCTGCGCGAGGAAGCGCACACCGAAGTCCCCATCCTGATGCTGACCGCGCGCGATACCCTGGAGGACAAACTCGAGGGGTTCTCGCGGGGCGCCGATGACTACCTGGTCAAGCCCTTCCTGCTGAGGGAGGTGGAAGCGCGGCTCACCGCCATGCACCGGCGCAGCAGCGGGAGGGTCACCTCGCGCCCGCTCGAGTCGGGCACGCTGACACTCGATCCGAAAACCATGTCCGTGCGGTTTTCCGGCACCGAGGTGAAG
Source organism: Betaproteobacteria bacterium (assembly GCA_029883965.1). Taxonomy (GTDB): domain Bacteria; phylum Pseudomonadota; class Gammaproteobacteria; order Burkholderiales; family SG8-41. The sequence goes on along the minus strand of JAOUIN010000312.1, from coordinate 2,207 downwards.
CTGCCGCCGAAATGCCTGCGCATACTCGAGCTGCTGATGCAGGAACCCGGCCGCGTCATCAGTCGCGATGAAATCGAACGCCTGGTATGGGGAGAGGCGCAGGAAACCAGCGATACGCTGCGCAGCCACCTGCACACGCTGCGCCGTGCGCTGACCGCCGCCGGCGGCCAAGACCCCGTCGAAACGCTGCACGGCATCGGTTACCGGCTACGGACCGGACTCTGATGAAAACACCGGATCTGCGGGTACGCGTCGCCGCCGCGGTCGCGATCACCTGCATCGCCGTGGTGACCGCGCTCGCACTGACCCTGTACACCGCTTCCGAGGACCTCGAGGAAACGCTGGTCGAGCAGATCGTCGGTGAAGAAATGGCATACCTGGTCAAGCATCACCTCGATAACCCCGGCATTGTCGTCCGCGAACCCGGACCCAACCTGCAATACTACGTTGTACGCAACACCGCCGAACTCGAACTCGTACCCCAGTCGCTGCGCGCGCTTCCAACCGGCCGGCACGAAGTCGGCGCCGGCATCAATGAAAAACATGTTGCGGTACACGAAGTCAGCGGCACGCGCTTCATCGTCGCTTACGACTCCGGCCAGCATGAAGTGCGCGAGCAGCAGTTCAAGCACCTGCTGCTGTTTGCGCTGGCCACCGTGACCATGGTCGCCGCCGCCCTCGGCTACTGGATTGCCGGACTGCTCACGCACCAGATCACAGAACTGTCTGCTCGCGTATCGGCACTCGATCCGGGCGCGCCGCGCGCACTGCTCGCGCAGGAGGGGCAGGATGCCGAAGTGTCGGCGCTGGCGCGCGCATTCGACCAGTACGAAACCCGCATCCGTGAACTGCTCGCCAGGGAACGGGAATTCACCGGTAATGCCAGCCATGAATTGCGCACCCCGCTGACCGCAATCCGCACCAGTTGCGAATTGCTGGAAACAGAGCCCGGGCTGACGGACAAGGCCAGGTCACGCATCGCCGGCATCGCTGCCGCCGCGGACCGCATGACCGGGCAGATCGAAATGCTGCTGTTCATCGCCCGGTCACAGGCATCCGGCACAATGGAAACAGTCGCCGTGGCGGAATGCGTCGACAACGCGGTGCACCCCCTGCTTGCGGATATCGCAGCCAAGAGGCTTGCATTCGAAAATACCGTTCCGGTGCAGGCCACCCTGACGCTCAACCGGCAGGCGCTGGATATCGTTCTCACCAACCTGTTACGCAATGCAGTCATGTATACCGAACGCGGCCACATCCGCGTCAGCCTGGCTGACGGCTGCCTGTCGGTGACCGATTCCGGTATCGGCATTCCTGCAGCCCAGTTGCCGCATATTTTCAGTCGATTCCACCGCGGCGATGCACGTGGCGAGGGATTTGGCATCGGCCTCGACATCGTCAAGCGCATCTGCAACCAGCATGGGTGGCGCATCGAAGCCGAAAGCGTACCGTCTCAGGGCACCACGTTCCGCCTGCACCTGTCCTGATCAGCCCGTGCTGGTCCGGCAAGGCTTCCTCACAGATTCTTCACGCGCTGCACACAATTTCCTGACGCGCAGCGCCTTACCCTGCCGGCATGACAAACATTGCCGTGCACCCCCTGTTTTCAGCAGCGCTGGCCGACTGCCTGTCGCCGCGCGACCCGCTGCTCAAAAGCCTGCCGGCACCGGCAGACTGCGGGGTCTCGACCGGAGATACCCCGCCACGATGCGGCACCAGCGGTGACGCGACTGCCGGCCGCTGGCGCTTTGGCGCGGCAGACGGTGAAATACGCCCGGCAACCGAGCATTTCATTATCGAGAGCTTTCGCAAGGCCTACGGCGCACAACTCACTGAACTGATGCCCGAACTGATGGGCTTGTACGACGGCCCTCTGCTAGCCGCGGCCTGCGGGTTGCGTCCGGCGGCGACCGGCACGCTGTTTCTGGAACAGTACCTCGAACATCCTGTTGAACAAGTGCTGGGCCGCGCAGCCGGCACAACGGCAGATCGCAACGGGATCATCGAGGTCGGCAACCTGTCGGTGGCGCGCCCCGGATACGCGCGCCACTTCGTGCTCTGGCTCACACTGCATCTGCAAAGCATCGGCATGGAGTGGGCACTGTTCAGTGCGGTTCCGGCGCTGCGCAATAATTTCAGGCGCATGGGCATCCCGCTGGTCACGCTCGGTCCGGCCGCGCCCGAACGCCTCGCCGACCATGTCCGTG
>JAOUIN010000048.1 GCA_029883965.1 Betaproteobacteria bacterium | reverse complement strand
TCGGCACGCTGTTCCCCGACGGCATTCCGGTTTACGACGATCCGCGACTGGTCACCAGTGCCGAACGCGGCACGGCACTGGCCAAGGCGCTGGGACCGCACCGCGCCGTGCTGATGCGAGCCCATGGTGCCGCAATTACCGGTGCAACCGTGGAAGAATGCGTCGGCGGCGCCTTTCTGTTTGAAGAAAACGCGCGCCGCGCCCACACCGCGGCCAGCATGGGAAAACCGGTCTGGATCGATGACCAGCTTGCTGCCGATGCCGGCGGCGAATTACTGAAAAGCCGCGGTCCGTTCAAACGGGTGTGGTCTTTGGTTGAAAGCGACAGCGAAGAACTCAAACAGCAATAGTTCCGGAGGAACGCATCATGCAAATCGCCCGCTTCCTTGTTGCAGGAATCTTCACCGTCCTGATTGCACTGTCTGTCGCACAGGCGCAGCCTTATCCGACCAAAACCATTCGCATCATTCTGCCCTTCGCCGGTGGCTCGGATACCGTCGGCCGCCTGATCGCCACCCAGCTGTCGGCATCCCTGGGGCAACAAGTCGTTCCCGACCCGCGGGTCGGCGCTTCCGGCAACATCGGATTTCTGGCAGGAGCCAGGTCTCCCGCTGACGGCTATACGCTAATGATGGGCGCTGTGCCGGTGTTGACCAACCCGCTGCTCAATCCGAAAGTAGGATTCGACGGCATCCGCGATTTCTCGCCGGTCGCGCTGCTGGCAACCATTCCCAACGTCGTGATCGTGCATCCGTCGGTACCGGCGAAAAACATGCGCGAATTGATCCGTCTCGCGCGCAGCAGCCCCGGCAAGGTCGCCTATGGTTCGGGCGGCTTCGGCTCAGCTAACCATCTCGCTGCGGAACTGATCCAGTCCGCGACCAAAGTAAAATTCACGCACGTGCCCTACAAGAGCGCAACATTTGGCATCGCTGGCGCGCTCAGTGGTGAGGTCGACATGGTCATCGTCGTGATTTCGAGTGCGGTGTCCTATGTCCAGTCCGGCAAGATGCGTGCACTGACAATACTCGATGACAAACGCAATGCGTCCATCCCCGACGTCCAGACCTCCGCCGAAGCGGGCATCCCGGGACTGATTGCCGTCAATTGGTACGCAATCCTCGTCCCGACCGGCACACCACGTCCCATCATCGACCGCCTGAACGCGGATTCGGTGAAAGGCATGTCCACCCCGGACATGCGCGAGCGTTTTACAAAACTCGGGGGGGCCGTGCATACCGGCACGCCGGAGCAAACCGCGGAATTCCTGCGTGCCGAATACACACGCTGGAGCAAGGTCATCCGCGAGGCCAATATCAAGACTGAATAGCACCGATCGGGAAAATCAAAGGGGTCCGCCAGGAACTCTGCCTTTATTCGCGCACCCAAAGCTATGCCATGGCGTTGAAGCCACCTTAAGTCAAAACCATCCGCGTGCACGGCGCCCAGTCTGCCATGGCAGACGACAGGATCATGATTCCCGTTCCACGAAAGCAGCATGCAGGCATGTCTAGGGCATCCCAAACCCGAAGCACACCGCGTTGACATTAATCAATATCAGGCTGTCTGCATGACTTAGCATATGCAGACAGCGCAATGCCAGAATGTGAATCGCTTTTATAAGCAGGAACTGCAAAGCACCGTATCCGGGACCATCACAGTGCCCATACATAATGCCGACATTGCTGCCGTTTTCGCTGAAATAGCCGATCTGCTTGAAATTCGCGGCGACAATCCGTTTCGTATTCGCGCCTACCGCAATGCCGTACGTACCATCACCGAGTTCAGCCGCGACATCAAGACACTACTCGACAGCGGCGCTGAATTACCAAAACTGCCCGGCATAGGAGCGGATTTGGCCGGCAAGATCCACGAGATCGCGAAGACGGGTGATTGCAAATTGCTCAAGCAGTTGCATCGCGAGTTTCCTTCGGCGGTTACCGGGTTGTTGCGCATACCGGGATTGGGGCCCAAGCGAGTGCGGACGCTCTATTCCGAGTTAGAAGTGCGGACCACGGAGGATCTGCGCAAGGCAGCACGCGACGGCAGAATCCGGGAATTACCGGGTTTCGGTGAAAAAACTGAAAGCCGGATCCTGCGTGCGTTGCAAACACAATCGAACAGCAACCGGCGTTTTCCGCTGGCGATTGCCACGCAGTACGCGGAATCACTGCTTGCTCATGTGCGGGCAATTCCAGGGGTAACACAGGCGGAGATCGCAGGCAGTTACCGCCGCAGGCGCGACACCGTCGGTGATCTGGACATCCTGGCAAGCGTGGAATCCGATGCCTTTGGCGTAATGGAAAAGTTCTGCGCTTACGACGAAGTAAAAGATGTTCTGGTCAGCGGCGATGCCCGTGCAAGCGTGATACTCAAATCAGGCCTGCAAGTCGATTTGCGGCTTACACTGCCGGAAAGTCATGGCGCAGCAATGCATTATTTCACCGGGTCAAAGGCGCACAACATCGCGGTCCGACGCATCGCGCAGGCACACGGACTGAAGCTCAACGAATATGGCTTGTTCCGACGACGCGAACGCATCGCGGGCGACACCGAGGAATCCATCTTCAAGGCAGTTGGACTCGCTCTTATCGAACCGGAATTGCGCGAGGATCGGGGGGAGATTGAAGCAGCGCGCGCCGGGCGGCTGCCCAAGCTGGTCACGCTCGACAATTTGCGCGGTGACCTTCATATGCATACCAAAGCCACTGATGGCCGGCATACCATACTGGAGATGGCACAGGCAGCGGCTGCTGCGGGCCTGAAGTACATCGCCATTACCGAACACTCAAGGCGCCTGACAGTAGCGCACGGACTCGATCCGCGGCAACTGCTGAAGCAGATCGACGACATCGATCGCATCAACACAAAGCTGCCCGGAATGACGATCCTCAAAGGCATCGAAGTGGACATCCTTGAGGATGGCAACCTTGATCTGCCTGACTCCGTACTGGCGCGATTGGATCTGGTGATAGGCGCAGTACACAGCGCGTTCCATCTGTCGCGCCGTCACCAGACCGAACGCCTTATGCGCGCAATTAATCAACGCCATTTCACGATCCTGGCGCATCCTTCAGGACGACTAATCGGCAGTCGAAAACCCATTGATTTTGACATGCTGCGTATCGTGCGCGAAGCAAAAAAGCGCAGCTGTTTTCTTGAACTCAACGCACAACCGGATCGACTGGATTTACAGGATATCCATTGTCAAATGGCACGTGACGAGGGCGTGCTGGTGGCGATCAATTCAGATGCACACAGCAAGTTTGACTTCGGTCACCTGCAGTTCGGCATCGGGCAGGCACGACGTGGCTGGCTCGCCGCGTCAGAGGTCCTGAACACACGCTCTCTGGCCCAACTCAAACCGTTACTCCGGCGCACCATGCGCTGAGTTCCGTTGCCATTGATTGATTCAAGCAATGGTAACCGAGCACAAAAAAGACTCCCTTGCGGGCCCGCTGCAGCCAGATCGTCAATTTGCGGAACCGTCAGCAATGGCGCTGGTCAATTTATATAACACCCTGTTTTAAATACAATTATCTCGCACCAGATGCGTAATACACATCGACGCACCGGAGCAATATGCGGCTCGCACCTAGGCGCTGCGGACGATGATATGTACCGCATTTTAATCCGCACGCGGCCAGGCACGACGCCTTGCACAAATATGAAAGTGGTTGACGTGGATCAATAGAACGTCTTGCGACGCTTCTTAGGATGCCTCTTATGCGCCGGCGATGACACTTTAAATTCGGCACTGATAAACGGAGGCGCCATATGTCCATCGGAGAGATCTGCAACAGGAATGTCGTATATGTAGAACGTGACGCCACCGTCCACGCGGCGTGCAAACTGATGCGTCAATACCATGTCGGCAGCCTCGTGGTGGTGGATGAGATTGAAGGCAAACGCGTGCCGGTGGGCATACTGACCGATCGGGACATCATTGTTGAAATTCATGCCATGGATCTTGACGCCAAAGTTCTCACTGCCGGCGACATCATGTCGCCGGAACTGGCTACCGTTACCGAAAGTCAGGGTATGCTTGAAACCATCGAAGTCATGCGCTTCAATGGCGTGCGCAGGCTGCCCGTCGTGGATGGGGGCAATCAACTGATTGGCATTGTGACAATTGATGATCTGATCGAAGTGCTGTCTGAGGAACTAAGCAATATCGCGCGCATCGTTGCCAGAGAACAATCGCACGAACGGCAATTGCGAAAATGACACTGCATTGATGAGGCAGCCACAATCAGGTTATTCGCATAACCGGTCACGTTTACAACCATAGTCGCTGCGGATCACGATCATTTCCGAAGCCGGCTCGAATTGCGAATTACACAACATACGGCGATGAGTGTGCTGTTGATTTTTCATCAACAGGCAGCGATCAACACGGCAGCCCCGGCAAACCGGCCCTCGCGCAGATCGTTCAAGGCCTGATTTGCTGCAATGAGCGGATAAGTGTGTACTGCGGTTTCGATCTTGATGCGCGCAGCGACCCGAAAAAATTCCTCCCCCATCATGCCGTGTGAGATTGGCGACAGAAACGATGCGCCGCTCACCCCACAGAATGCGATATGGAAACGACGGAATATCGCTCATATGAATGCCGCCACAGAGCACGCTGCCTCCCTTGCGCGTCGCGGCAAGCGCCTGCCATGGCATAAGCGCGATAGCCGATCAATCCCGCACATAGCAGCGGTGCAGCTTCGGCATCGCTGTACCGCTGCGGAATAGGAAAGCAGTACCGCGCGTCGGCCACCGCATGATTTGCATAGCCGCCATCAATTTGATAGCCGGTAAAGCGCGCGACATCACACAAATTTTCGCGACCAGAGGTGCAGTAGACGCACTGACCGCAGGTCCAGCCCAGCCATGGCACGCCGACACGCTCGCCCACAGTGATGCCGTCGACTCCTGCGCCCACAGCCTCTACCACGCCGACGATTTCATGCCCCGGCACTACCGGGTGATCAAGCACCGGCAACTCGCCGTCGATGATATGCAAGTCGGTACGGCATACGCCGCATGCACTGACGCGCAACAGCACACTGCCGGGGCCGGGTTGCGGAGTCTCCCGCAGCACCAACCGCAGCGGCTCACCGGGTCGGGTAAATTCGAGGTATCGGCTGCCGTCCATATTCCTTCATGCCCTCAATCCCTGATGCTGCAATCCTTCGCACCGGCTGCATGCACCATCATCAGAAAAAGCGATACAACGCATTACCAGTCCACAAAGATTCATCCGGCACCGGACTCACCACCCCCGACATCGCCATGCCGCGGGAGAATTCATGCCCGATCACATCAGTTGCCATTCGTGGAGTTTGTTGAGAAGCATTTCCGCCGTCATTGATCCACATCAAAGCCGGTGCCACAGCGCGTTCAGCAAGCGGCCCTTTGCCGCCCGTGCGCATACTGCCTGCAACAGACTCCTGATCGGTGTTGTTCCCCAATGGACGAATTCGCAGGACGGTAGTGCTAAAAACTTGACAAACATCAATTCGAATAGCCACGACACGTTGATACTGAAAAGCCAGCGCGGCAAAGGGTATCGACAATCCGCCCGAAAAGGACTCAGGCCACTCGAACGGCCACATAAAGGCACCACAGATGAACACGATCAATTTTTCACGACGCCGCGCCGCGATGATTGAGAATCACATCGCTGGTCGCGGCATCCGCTCGCAGTGGGTTCTTGACGCGATGCAGGCCGTTCCAAGGGAAGCTTTTCTGCCCCTGCATCTGCATGAATTCGCCTATCAGGATGCGCCACTGCCGATAGCTGAAGGTCAAACGATCTCGCAACCTTATATCGTCGCACTGATGACCGAGGCACTGGCACTCAAGGGCGGTGAAAAAGTACTCGAAATCGGCACAGGGTCGGGATACGCAGCGGCAGTTCTGGCGCAAATTGCCAGTGAAGTCTACACCGTCGAACGCATCGGTCAGCTCGCCGAAAAAGCGGCGACGGTACTGTCCGACCTCGGATACCGGAATGTGCACGTGATGCATGCCGACGGCACGCGCGGCTGGGACGATCACGCACCTTACGACGCTATCGTGGTTGCCGCGGGCGGCCCCGAAGTCCCGGAGTCGCTGAAATCCCAGCTTAAAATCGGTGGACGGCTGGTGGTTCCGGTCGGAGTCGACCGGCGCGTCCAGGAGCTGGTGCGGGTGACGCGGCTTTCGGAACTTCAATACAAGACCGAAGATATTGCCGATGTCCGGTTCGTACCGCTGGTGGGCGCGGAAGGCTGGGCCACACCGACGGATGAACCAGCAACTCCGGTACACCGTCGCGGAATTGCAGGGGGAGTGGAAACGCCCGAAAAGACCATCGCGGCCTCGTGCGAAGCATTTGAATCGATTGCTTCAACGGACCTCGAACCCCTGCTCCGGCGGATCGGCAACGCGCGCGTGGTGCTACTCGGTGAAGCCTCCCATGGCACTTCCGAGTTTTACCGGATGCGAGAACAAATCTCGCGCGCACTGATTGAACACAAGGGGTTCTCTTTCATCGCCATTGAGGGCGATTGGCCTGATGCAGCGCGCATCGACCACTACGTTCGGCATGCCACCTACCCGGCTTCCGAATGGACAGCATTCGCCCGCTTTCCCACCTGGATGTGGCGCAATCATGAAGTGCGGGAATTTGTCGACTGGCTGCGCAATCGCAACGGCCGCGTCGAACCCGGCGAGCGGGTTGCATTTCATGGTCTCGACCTCTACAGTCTTTTCAGCTCCATTCAGTCAATCCTGAGCTACCTGGACGACGTCGATCCGCAAACCGCAACGGTCGCACGCCAGCGTTACGGATGCCTGACCCCGTGGCAGGCGGACCCTGCCACCTACGGGCACGCAGCGCTGACGGGCGCCTATCAGACCTGCGAGCACGAAGTGGTTGGCATGCTGTCGGAACTGCTGCAAAAGCGCCGAGCCTACGCCGAACATGATGGAGAGCGCTTTCTCGATGTCGTGCAGAACGCGAAGCTGGTGGCGAGTGCCGAACAATATTACCGGATCATGTACTACGGCTCGCGCGCTTCCTGGAATCTGCGCGATACCCACATGTTCGGTACTTTGCAGAACCTTCTGCATTTCCACGGCCCCGAGAGCAAAGCGATTGTATGGGCGCACAATTCGCATGTGGGCGACTCTGCGGCAACCGAGATGTCTGCCCGCGGGGAATACAACATCGGACATTTGTGCCGGGAGGAATTCGGCAGCGCCGCGTATTCCATCGGCTTCGGAACCAACAGCGGAACAGTCGCTGCGGCCTCCGACTGGGATGGTCCAATGGAAATCAAAGCGGTCCGGCCCGCTTTGCCGCAAAGCTACGAGAACTTATTTCATGAGGCCGGCGGCGCGCGCGTTCTGCTGCCTTTGCGCGAACCCAAAACCGCGGGCCTAATCAGCGTGCTGTCGAAACCACGGCTCGAGCGGGCCATCGGCGTGATTTACCGGCCCGAGACGGAACTGCAAAGCCATTATTTCCAGGCAGTGCTCCCCCGCCAGTTCGACGAATACATCTGGTTCGACAAGACCGAAGCCATTGCGCCGTTCGAGACCGAGGAACTCGAGGGGCTTCCGGATACCTATCCATTCGGCTTGTGAGGGGCCGCTGCAGATCATGACCGTCTGCAACGACCTGCGCTATGTCGAAGAGAAACTGGCGTGGATGCGTTCCGACCATATCTGGCCGAACGGCCGCAGGTATCTGTGGACCGATGCCTTCGGTGTCGTCCTGCTGGTCTCTTTGCACGCCGAGTCGGGACGACGCCGGTACCTTGACGAGGCGGAATGGCTGGTCGCGGAAGTCGATCGCGTACTCGGGCGCACGCGCGGCATTCGCATCGGAGAAGCGCCTGATCGCGACGGTCAGTACTTTCACTACCTTGCCATGTGGCTTTATGCGCTCGGCGTTCTTGGGCGCGAGATTCCGGACTACAAACACAAAGGCGTGGACCTGGCGAAGCAGATTCATGACGCGTTTGTCATCCCCCGCCGCGGCGTCGTCTGGAAAATGAACGAGGATTTGAGCAGCCCATATCCAGGATATGGATTTGGCGCGCTGGATGCCTTCGATGGCTACATCTCATACCGCCTGCTGGATGAAACCGCACTCTCTCGTGAGATCAGCGAAATGCGGCTGCTGATCGAACACGCTGCCCCGCAACTGGCCATCACCCAGGATCTGGGCATAGGCATGATGCTGTGGATGACCCAGTTCTTCCCTGAAGAAAGCTGGGCAGTGACGCAACGCGCGCGATGCCTGGCCATACTTGACAATATGTGGGTGGATGAAGGCTATTTCTGCCGTGAGCCCGGGCACCACAATGTCAAGTTTGCGTTTACCAATTACGGTGTTTCGATCGGCTTGCAGGCTGCGAACGCGATGCCAGATCGTGTCGGCAGGCTCCATGCGTTTTTCGAGACTTACCATTCCGGCGATGAATATGATCGCGAAGCCATCACACATGTCATGGCCTGCAGTTCACATTTTCCCGGGCACCTCATCAAGGGTTACAGCTGATCAGGAATACAAGCGCCCGCGAGTTTTCACAGGACAATTTTCGAGGCTGTGGAGGACTACGCCTGGCTGTGCGAATGCATAAAAGCCGAGGGCAAGGACATCTATGTCGCAAACTGTACCGAACAGGGCGCCTACAGCTGCCGCATCCTGGTACACGGAATGTCTGAAATTTATCCGGTGAAAGGTCTGGCGTGGGAAAACAACAGCATCGGTAACCACATACGCCCGGCCCTAGTCAGACTGCCGGGGTTGAGCGACGACGAATTAAAAGCGTTGCTGCCCGACCTGCAGACCCTGAACCTGAATTACGAGCGGCCGCTGTGGGAAATCCTCGGGCTGGCCATTTCGGTGGATACCGTATGGAAGGAATTTCGCATCGGCGAACTGAAGACGCTGCTGGCCCTGGCCATCGGCGACGAGGAATCCACTCGCGAGGGCTGCGACTGGATCCGTCACTTCCAGGAAATGAAACCGGCACGCGTGCTAGTGTACCGCTGCATCGAAAGCCTGATGAATCTGGACAATACGGAAAACTATCGTCGTTCGCTGCAGCTGCTTTATGGCGCGAAAACCCTGCGCCAGGCGGAAGCACCGCTCGATCACAGCGAGAAATTTTTCGGCCTGGATACCCTGGGTGCGGATATGCAAGGCAGCGCCATGCACCAGACGCTGCTGGCCGCTTACGACAAGTTGTTTAACCGCCGCCTGAACCAGCGCTGTATCAGACCGTCTGCATCCGCACCACGCGCGCGGCCTCTTCGGCGCGCGCATCGTCGATCTCCCGCATGATGCTCTCCATGTCCACTGCCCCGGCCTTGTGTTCGTAGCGGCCGGTGAGCACCACATCAGTATCCAGTTCGCCGCGCTGATACAAATCCCAGATCTCGGGACCGTAATCGGTCATCAGCAGTTCCGACGCATAGCGGCCGAAGTAATCGCGCAGATTGGCTACGTCACGCAGCAGCATGCGGGCAGCATGATTGTTGCCCGAGGCATCGACGGCTTGCGGCAGATCGATGATCACCGGGCCGTCCGCCGCCAGCAGAATGTTGAATTCCGAAAGGTCACCGTGGATGACGCCGGCACAGAGCATGCGCACCACCTGCAGCAACAGCATCGCATGGTGCGCGCGGGCTTCCTCAGGTGTAAACGCCACGTCGTTCAGCCGCGGCGCGGCCTCGCCATGCTCGTCGCTCACCAGTTCCATCAACAGCACGCCATCAAGAAAATTGTAGGGTGTCGGCACACGCACACCGGCGTCGGCCAGCCGGTACAGCGCGTCAACCTCGGCACGCTGCCACACCGCCTCCTGCTGTTCCCGGCCGTAGCGGGTGCCCTTGGCCATTGCGCGGGCCTGTCGGGAATTTCTGACTTTGCGATTTTCGGTGTAATCGACGGCCTGACGGAAGCTGCGGTGTGTGGCCTCCTTGTACACCTTGGCACAGAGCGTGTCGCCACCGCTGCGCACCACGTAAACCGTTGCTTCCTTGCCGCTCATGAGCTGGCGCACGACCGAGTCGATCATGCCTTCTTCGATCAGGGACTGCAGGCGCTGGGGTGTTTTCATCGGCCAATTCTACGCTACGCCTCCCGTGCTCACCCGACATCGGTGTCAGCCTCCACAGTCTGGAACACCGAAAGGGTAAGGCGGACGTCCGCGGTAGAATCGTTACCTCAATCACCCGTCAGATTAAAGCGCCGCCATGCCTCCCGCCCAGACATTTGTCGCCCAGCACGATTCAGTCCACATTACAGTCCATGCCTACGGCAAAGGCCCGCGCATTGTGATGTTTCCGTCACTGGGTCGCGGCGCCGCTGATTTTGACGATATCGCGCAGCGCCTGGCCGCTGCGGGCCACCGCGTACTGTGCCCGGAGCCGCGCGGCCTCGGCGGCAGCAGCAGCCCGCTGAAGAACATCACGCTGCACGATTACGCGCGAGACGTCGCCGCAGTGATCGAACACGATGGCGGCGGCGCAACCGTGGTCGCCGGACACGCCTTCGGCAATTTTGTTGCACGCACCATGGCCGCAGATTTCCCGGAACTGGTACGTGCGGTAGTACTGCTGGCAGCGACGCATACCTGGCCACTGTCGCAGGACCTGCGTGACTCCATCAACAAATGCCACCAGATGGAATTACCCGAAGAGGTGCGGCTCAAACACCTGCGGCATGTATTTTTCGCGCCGTCCAGCGATGCCCGTGTCTGGCTCGGCGGCTGGGATGAAGACGTGATGCACGCAGAACGCGACGCGACCGAGGCCACGCCCAAACCGGAATGGTGGACCGCCGGTACGGCCCTGGTACTGGATGTGCTTGCGTTAAACGATCCGTTGTCCCCGCCGGACAGCGTGACCTGTTACCGCGATCAATGGGGTGCCGACCGCGTGACGCTCGCCCGGATCGACAACGCCGCACATGCGCTGCTGCCCGAGCAGCCGGCCGCCGTTGCCGATGCGATCATCGAATACATGAAGAAACTGCCCGCGTGAAACTCTACTGGTCGTCGCGCTCGCCGTTTGTGCGCAAGGTCATGGTGGCCGCGCACGAATGCGGCGTCGCCGGACAGATCGAATGCGAGCGCACGCTGGTGATGATGACCCGGCCCAACCGCGATCTGCTGCCGGTGAATCCGCTGGGCAAGATCCCGACCCTGATGCTCGACGACGGCAGCGCGCTTTATGACTCCACCGTGATCTGCGAATATCTCGACAGCCTGCATGACGGCCCCCGCCTGTTCCCGGCATCCGGACCGGCGCGCTGGACCGCGCTCAGGCGGCACGCGCTGGGCAACAACCTGCTCGACAACCTCGTGCTGTGGCGCAACGAACTGCAACGCCCGCAGCCGCAGCAATCCCCGGAAACGCTGGCGGGATTTGACCTCAAAGTGCGCAATGCGCTCGATGCACTCGACCGCGAGGCCGATGCCCTGGCTGCAGACCCGGTGAATATCGGTCATGTCGCGATCGGCTGCGCACTGGGCTATATTGATTTCCGCTTCGCCGAAACGGGCTGGCGCAAAGGCCATGACCGCCTCGCCGCGTGGTTCCAGGGCTTCGCGCAGCGTCCGTCCATGCTGGACACCCGCCACGTCGACAAATAAAAAAGATTTTCGAGGAAATCCCATGATGAAAAAACATGTCACGTTACTGATGCTGCTGTTGCCGCTGGCCTCTGCGGTTGCCGCGCAGTCCTATCCTGCAAAACCCGTACGCATGATCGTGCCGTTTCCGCCGGGGGGACCGACCGATATCGTGACGCGGCTGATGGCGCCGAAAATGGCGGCGGCTCTGAGCCAGCAGGTGGTGGTCGAGAACCGCGCCGGCGCTGGCGGCATGATCGCGACCGAACAGGTCGCCAAGGCGGCGCCCGACGGTTACACCATCATCATGGGCACCATCGGCGGCATGGCCGTCGCGATGAGCCTGAGTCCCAACCGGG
>JAOUIN010000311.1 GCA_029883965.1 Betaproteobacteria bacterium | reverse complement strand
GTGGATGTCACCAGTCGCGAGCTCAAATTGCCGGAAGGCGTGTTTCCGGTCGCGGGTTTGTGCGTCGGCTATCCGGCGACACCGGGACATATCAGTCCGCGTCTGGCGCTGGAGGTCACGACGCACACCGACCGGTATGCCGAGGCCGGCCTGCGCGAACAGGTCGATGCGTACGATCAGCGGCGACACGCCAACCATCCTTACGGAAAACAGCGCCGCACACACCTGTTTGGCAAAGCCGACTTCTACGGCTGGTCGGAAGACAAGGCCCGGCAATACGCGGAACCGGAACGGGCGGATTTCGGCAACTACATCCGGCGCCAGGGCTTCAGTTTGAAATAACGGAAACGCCGTCCGGCAATGTTCAACGCATTCCTGGGAACATGCCCTTCATCGATCGCATCATTTTCGCCATGCCGCCCTTGGAAACCATTTTCATCATCTTCTGCGTCTGCTCAAACTGATTGAGCAGGCGGTTGACTTCCTGCACGCTGACCCCGGCTCCGGCGGCAATGCGGCGCTTGCGCGATGCTTTGAGCAACTCGGGTTTTGAACGCTCCAGCGGTGTCATTGAATTGATGATGCCCTCGAGACGGCGAATCGCCTTGTCTTCCATTTGCGGCGCACCCTGTGCCGCCTGTGCGAGTTGCGCCGGAAGCTTGTCCATCAGTGCACTCATGCCGCCCATCTTGCGCATCTGCGCGACCTGCTGCTTGAAATCCTCAAGATCAAAACCCTTGCCGGTCTTGACCTTGCGCGCAAGCTTTTCCGCGTCTTCGAGATTTACCGATTTCTGTACATCCTCGATCAGCGACAGCACATCACCCATGCCGAGAATGCGGGACGCCATGCGTTCAGGATGGAAAGCCTCCAGCCCGGTGATCTTCTCGCCGATACCGGCAAACTTGATCGGCTTGCCGGTAACATGACGCACCGACAGCGCGGCGCCGCCGCGCGCGTCGCCGTCGAGTTTGGTCAGTATGACCCCTGTCAGCGGCAGCGCTTCGCCGAAAGCCCTGGCGACGTTAACCGCATCCTGGCCCTGCATCGCATCAACGATGAACAGCGTCTCCACCGGATTGACCGCGCTGTGAAGTTCGCGTATCTCCCGCATCATCGCCTCATCGACAGCGAGGCGGCCGGCGGTATCCACGATCAGCACATCGTGATAATGCGTGCGCGCAAATTCCAACGCGCGTTTCGCGATTTCGACCGGTTTTTCACCTGCTGATGAAGGATGAAAATCCGCTTCGACCTGTGACGCGAGTATTTTGAGCTGCTCGATGGCCGCCGGGCGGTAGACGTCGCAGCTCGCCAGCAGCACTTTCTTTCGCTGCTCGGTACGCAGCCAGCGCGCGAGCTTGCCCGCGGTCGTCGTCTTGCCCGCGCCCTGCAGACCTGCGAGCAGGATTACCGCGGGCGGCTGCACGGCCAGATTCAACGCCGCACTGTGCTCGCCCATCAACGCAATAAGTTCACGATGCACCACGCCGACCAGCGCTTGTCCCGGAGTCAGACTGCCAATGACCGCCTGGCCCACCGCTTTTTCGCGGACCCGCTCAATCAGCGCCTTCACCGCCGGCAAGGCCACATCGGCTTCAAGCAGTGCCATGCGCACTTCACGCAGCGCATCCTGGATATTGGCGTCGGTCAGGCGCGCTTCACCGCGCAGCGTCTTTACGACCCGGGAAAGTCGTCCGGTCAGGTTGTCAAACATGGGGGATGTGTTCGGGTAAACTTGAAGTATGCAGAGCATTTTACCGTATCTGATCAGCGCCCTTCTTTATGCAGCGATGGCCGCTTATTTCTGGCGCGCACATTGGTCGCCCGTCGCAGAAGCGCCGGCAACCGCTCACCCTGGGGGCACCGCAGCACAGTTGGCCGTGCTGGTCGCACTGGGTGTGCACGCTGCCGCATTGTTCGGCGCAATGTTTTCGGGCAGTACGCTGCGCATCGGTGTCGGCGATGCCATCTCCGCCATTCTCTGGCTGACCGTTCTGATTTACTGGCTTGGCAGCCTGTTCTACCGGCTTGAAGGGTTGCAGGCACTGATCATGCCGGTCGCCGCGGTTGCGGTATTCCTGCCGGCATTGCTGCCCGCAGCGCGGCCTCTGCCCAACACGGATCTGCTGGCTTTCAAACTGCATCTGCTGATATCGATGCTTGCTTACAGTCTGTTCACCATCGCGTCACTACATGTGCTGCTGATGGCCATGCTGGAACGAAGGTTGCACCAGGGCGCGCTGCCTGCCAGCCTGCAAAAGCTGCCACCACTGCTGACCATGGAAACCCTGCTGTTCAGGATCATCTGGGCGGGTTTCATCATGCTGTCGCTGACGCTGGCCAGCGGCGTGGTGTTTTCCGAGGAACTGTTCGGCAAGGCGGCTCAACTCAACCACAAGACCATATTCGGCATTCTGTCGTGGATCGTTTTCGCCGCACTGTTGTGCGGACGACATTTCTACGGCTGGCGCGGCCGTATCGCCGTGCGCTGGACGCTCACCGGCTTCCTGATGCTCGTGCTGGCCTATCTGGGCAGCAAATTCGTAGTGGAAGTCCTGCTCGGACGCGGCTGACCGCCGGGCCCCGCGCGACGCGCCGTGGCCATTGTTTACTAAGAGGTTCAAATGGAAGTATTGATACTCGCCTTCCTGATTCTGCTCAACGGCGCTTTCGCGATGTCGGAAGTCGCGCTGTTGACGGCCCGCCAGTCCAAACTGGCCATGCTCGCCCAACGCGGCGACAAGCTGGCTGCAGCTGCCGTCAAACTCAGCGCAGAACCAACCAGGTTCCTGTCGACCGTGCAAATCGGCATCACTTCGATCGGCTTGCTCAATGGCATCGTCGGCGAAGCCATCCTGGCCGAACCGTTCGCGGCATGGCTGCAAACACAGGGCATGGAGCACAAGCTGAGCAATATCGTCGCCACGGCAATCGTGGTAGTCGGTGTCACCTACGTTTCCATCGTAGTTGGCGAAATCGTGCCGAAGCGGCTG
>JAOUIN010000309.1 GCA_029883965.1 Betaproteobacteria bacterium | reverse complement strand
CCGGGGCTTTTAGGACTGTGCCGGGGCACGTCCCCTGCCCTTGACAGGCGGCCATACGCGCGTGTTGATATCTCGGATGAACCGGATTCGCGCAGACCGCTTACAAAACGCGATTGCCGCTGTCAATCCCCCGCGTTGTAGGCAAAAACACCACGGGCAAACCCACGCTAAGTGATTGACCTTAATGACCTTTTCCACATGCTTTTTTGTGCTATTTAAGTTATTGTTTTTAAAGGATTATTAAGGTGTTTCCCCGCGGGATTTTCAGATGACAAATTTTTCTGCCGGTGCATTTGACGCGCATCCGATTGCAACAACCGCTACGAGGCTCCCCATTCCGGTGCACGGCGCAAAAAACGATGCACATTTTCTGTGGATATCTCTGTGAACAACCGTAAAAATCGACGTATGAACCTGTGCCACGCCTCGGCGAACATTAGATTGCCTAATAATTCAGCAATCCGTGCGATGGCGGTCGCAAGCGCCGGACAGACCTGATGTACGGACGGCTGCAAACGCTGCTATTACCCTTACTGCTGGCCTGCACGCTGTCAGCGGGTGCGGCCGACGTGCCGCCCATCCGTGTCGAGGCCCGGGCAGCGATAGCTGATGCCGCGATCCCGTCCGGTCCCGTACTCACCCACACGTTGGCGCTGACCGTCGCCAACATCGCGGCATGGCCGGAAGCCGAGATTACCGCTGCGGTGCACGAAACAGCGCGGATCCTGGCGCAATGCGGCATACGCATCGCGCGCGCCGATCTGGTCACGGTGGCCGCCCCGGATGCGCATCGCTATTTTGATACCCCGCGGTCGCGTGAACTCGCGCGGGTGCTGGCATTGCCCAAACCCACGCTGTATTTCACTGCAGGCACGCGCCAGACACCGGCCTTTGATGCCGAAGCCATCGGCCGTGGCAACAGCCGCACGCGTCCCGAACTCGCCGACACGGTATGGATTGCCCGCGGTGCGCGCGACCTGGGCATCGTCGTCGCCCACGAACTCGCCCATGTGCTGATGGACAGCGGCGCGCATGACCACTCGCCCGGAAACCTGATGGCTGAATCGACCACGCCGCAAAACACGCAACTGAGCAACGCGCAATGCGCGCGGATCCGCGCGACCGGCACCCGCAACAGCCTGCTGCACTCCGGCGTAAACTGACCGGCAACCATCCCATGCAACAGTCCCCCGCAATCAATCCGGCCGCCATGCCGGAAGGGCCATGGAATCCCGGGCTGCAGTCGCAGATACCGGCGGCATTGCTGCCGCTGGCGACCATCTATCGCCCCGAACATGTGTTCACGACGCTGCAGCACGCGCGCGAACTCGCCGACCTGACCGGCCTCGACATGGAAGAACTGGTCGCCTTCCGCCCCGAGCGCCTGGTCGTGCATGAATTGCTGGTGCGCGTGACCGCGGATTTCACCGTCGACGACGGCCAGAAGACCGAGGACCTCGGCATCAACTTCAGGCGCATAGCCGAAATCATCCTGACCCGCCACATAGCGCCGCACATGCCGCAGATTGCGTCCGCGTACGATGCTCTGCGAACACAGTTGTTCACCACCATCGTCGCCGAATTCGACCGCGGCATGCGGCAGAACCGGCCCGTCGCGGCAACACCCGCGGGCTGGTGGTCACGTCTGTTCGGATCCGGACGCCGTGCGGCCGCATTGCCGGTAGACGACACCGAAAGCCGCGACGTCGAGGCGATACGCCACTGGGAAGCGCGCGCGGAAGACGCCGAAGACGCGCTGCAGCGCGCCGCCTGCGCCGCGCTGGTCCGTGTGGCCGGCGCTATGCACACCAGACATGCCCGCGTCTGGGGCGACCGCGCACTGCTTGCCGCGGTGGCCACCGACCTCGCCTGCAACGACTACGGCAGCGACGAAATCGGGCGCAGCATCGAACCGCATATCCGGCATGCAGCGCAGGTGGAAAATTTCCGGCTGCTGCCGGTGCAGGCGCAACCCGTGGTGATGAACACCAAGGGTGCGTCCGCCGCCGGCAAGAGCACGTTGCGCCCTCTGCAGCGCACGCTGGCCACCCGCATCGGCGTCAGCTGGGAGGATTTTGCACTGGTCAGCCCCGACATTTTCCGCAAGTTCCTGCTCGACTACGCCACGCTGGGTGAGGCTTACAAGTACGCGGGCTCGCTGACCGGACACGAACTGCAGGTCATCGACCAGAAACTCGACCGTTACATGGCGCGCAAGGCGGCGCGCGGCGCAATGTCGCATCTGCTGATCGACCGATTCCGCTTCGACACCTTCGCCCCGGCGTCCGATATCGCCGGCAGCAATCTGCTCACACGCTTCGGCAATCTGGTTTACCTGTTCTTCCTGATCACGCCGCCCGATGCCACCGTCGAGCGCGCATGGGCGCGCGGCCTCGAGGTCGGCCGCTACAAGGCGGTGGACGACCTGCTCGCCCACAATATCGAGGCCTTTACCGGCATCCCCGAAGTATTTTTCACGTGGGCACTGTCGGCCGACAAGAAAGTGCACTACGAATTCCTCGACAACAGCATCGCACTGGGTGAACAGCCGCGCACGATCGCGTTCGGCTGGAACGGCGAAATGAACGTGCTCGACATCAAGGGCCTGCTCGACATCGAGCGTTACCGCAAGATCAATGTCGAAGCGCGCAATCCGCAGGAAGTCTATCCGGGCGCGGACGAAATGGCGCCCGCAAAAAACGTGCAGTTTCTGGTGAACTGCGTTCGCCGCCTGCCCGCGGTCAATCTCGCGGACGCCGCCAGCGGCAGGATTTACCTGCGACTGGAGCGCGGCAAACCCGCGTGGATAGACCCCGGGGCTCTGGCAACGGCGCTGAAGGATCCCGAAAACCGCGCGGGCATCGAGGCCGTCGCGCCGCAGGTCATCCACAACGGCACGCCGCAGGTATCGTCACGCACGCTGCAGGACATGATCGGTGCCGACCGCATTCACACGCTGGGGCTGTGGGGCCAGACCACCTTAGTGCCCTGAGTTGTA
>JAOUIN010000310.1 GCA_029883965.1 Betaproteobacteria bacterium | reverse complement strand
CGATCGCCACGACTTTCGGATGCCGTGCCAGTTCCACCAGTTCGGCTGCCGTCGGTTCGCGCAGATCAGGGTAATCGGGATGCACACCTACCGACGCATAAAGATGGTCATGCTGCTCGGCCAGCGCGAGCACTTTGGGAAAATCCTCCAGAGTGACGCTGACGCAAAGCGCTGCGCCGACATCGTTCTCGCGCATTTTCGTCAGCACTCCGGGCAGATCTGCGGCAAGTTCCGGGAAATCGAGATGACAATGCGAATCGACGAGCATAAACGTCAGGCCGCCTTGCGTGACGGGTTTACCAGCGCGGAATACGCCAGCAACACGCTTTCGATATACAACCGGACGTTCAACGGGTGATGGATATTGCGCTGCTCGCGCACCAGTTTGCGGTGCAGGCGTAGCGCGGCCAGCGGCTCGATGCGCTGCGCTGTCGCGGAAAGTTCACGTTTGAAATCAGGGCTGTAGCGTATCTCCCCGAGCATGCGCAGTATCACAACGTCGTAGGTCCATTTCTGCATCCAATTGATGAAGCGTTCCAGCGGCAGGTCGCGAAAGGTCTCGGCCACCGTGAGCGGGTCAAAGTCGGTCGATGCGATCGCGCGCAGAAAATCGCGACGACCCGCAAGTTCCTCGCCTGCGCTCGCCGCCAGTGCCAGCAGCGGGGCCCCAGAAGATTGCGCCAATACGACTTCCGGCTGTTCGACACCCTGCTTGCCCAACCACGCCAGCGCGGTCGCACGGTCAGGTGGCAGCAGATTCAGTTGCCTGCAGCGGCTGATGATGGTGCGCGGCAACCGGTGCGGTCTATGGCTGATCAGAATGAAATACGTCAGTGCCGGCGGCTCCTCCAGACTTTTGAGCAGCGCATTCGCGGCGTTGACGTTGAGCGCCTCCGCCGGCGCCACCAGGATGATTTTCCGGCCCCCACGATGGCTGGAAACATTAATAAAATCATGAAGTTCCCGTACCTGCTCGATACTGATCCAGGGGCTCGCTTTCCCCTTTTTTGCGCCCTCTTCGCTCTCCGCTTCCGCGCTTTCACTCATCGGCGCCAGCAGACGGAAATCGGGATGCGAGCCGCTGGCAAACCAGTTGCAGGCGTTGCACGCATTGCAGGCCGTTGCATCCGCCGCCGGTTTCTCGCACAGCAATGCTTGTGTCAGCGCCAAACCGAACCCCAGCTTGCCGATTCCGCGCGGCCCTTTAATGAGCATCGCGTGTGGCAGCTGTGCTTTTTGCGCCAGCACAGTCTCAAGGTCTTTTTTGAACCAGTTTTCCATTTAAAACAATAAGTTAACCTAAAATAAAGAGGTGGCTTCTCAAATCGAGACATTTAAGATATTAATTATTTAATAATCATATAGTTAAGATTATTTTCTCAAGTGTAATCTGGATCTCAGGAATCGGTCGCGCGGCATCAATGACCTTGATTCGATGCGGGTGTTCAGACGCGCGCCGCAGGTATGCGGCTCGCACGCGCTCGTAGAAAGCCTGCTGCTCCCGCTCAAAGCGGTCCGGGGCCCGTACTTGGCGTGTCCGGGCCTGCCCGATTTCCGGGTCCACATCAAAATACAGCGTCAGGTCGGGCTGCAGGGGACCCTGCACCCAGCGCTCCAGCTCGGCCACCCGGTGCCAGTCCATACCGCTACCGCCGGCCTGATATGCATAGGTTGCATCGGTAAAACGATCACACAACACCCATTGACCGGCTTCCAGTGCCGGCGTAATCACCTGCGCGAGATGTTCACGGCGCGCTGCAAACATCAGCAGCGCCTCGGTTTCCGGATTGCGGGTATCGTGACTGTCCAGCAGCAACTGCCGCAGGGCTTCTCCCAGCGGCGTGCCGCCAGGCTCCCGTGTGACGATCAGCGGCATGCCACGTGCTTCCAGACGTGCGCGCAGCCAATCCAGATGGGTGGTCTTGCCCGCACCGTCCATGCCCTCCAGCGTAATGAACCGGCCGCGAGTCATCGCCGGCCCTTGCGCTGGTACCGGGTCACCGCTTGCTCATGTTCAGACAATGTGCGCGAGAACTTGGAAGTGCCATCGCCACGGGCCACAAAATACAGCGCGTCGCTGGGTGCGGGATTCAAGGTTGCGCGCAAGGAATCAAGTCCTGGCATGGCGATGGGTGTGGGCGGCAGTCCGGCACGGGTATAGGTATTGTACGGGGTATCCGTAGTCAGATCGCTTTTGCGGATGTTGCCATCGAATTTTTCGCCCATGCCATAAATGACTGTGGGATCGGTCTGCAGGCGCATCCCGATCCGCAGACGGTTGATGAATACCGCGGCCACCAGCCCGCGTTCTTCGGGCCGCCCGGTTTCCTTCTCAACGATTGAGGCCAGAATCAGCGCTTCTGCCGGTGATTTCAGCGGCAGATCCGGCGCGCGCCGCCCCCATTCCTGATCGAGATAACGCAACATCAACCGGTGTGCACGACGCAGTATTGCGAGGTCGCTGGTGCCTTCGCTGAAGTAATAGGTATCCGGGAAAAGCCAGCCTTCCGCGGAAGGCTGCTCCAATTCCAGCTTTTCCAGCAATTCCGCCGTGGTCAGTGTCGCCGAATCAGCCCGGACCTTCGGATGTTCACGTAAAGCGGCCATGACCTGCCTGAACGTCCAGCCTTCGACAAACCGGATGGCAACCTGGGTCACATCGCCCCTGGTAATGCGGTCCAGCAATGCCAACGGCGTCAGGGGCCGTGCGAATTCATAATTACCGGCCTTCAGCGCGGTCGACGTGCCGCGCAGGCGCGCCAGCAGGACGAACAGCTCCGGCTGATCGAGTACGCCTGCCGCCGCGAGTCTGGATGCTACGCCCTTCAATGAACTGCCGGTACGCAATTCGAAATTGACCGGAGACTGCTCGATCGGCAATTCGCGGTGGGCGTAGTAATACAGGCCGGCGCCGCCCACCGCGGCGGCGGTAAACGCTGCGACCAGCAGAAATTTAACGAGTCGGACGGCGTAACACATCAAGCCATTTTCGCATGCA
>JAOUIN010000047.1 GCA_029883965.1 Betaproteobacteria bacterium | reverse complement strand
GCTGGTTAAGATCACCCTCAAGAACGCGCCTCCCGCGGTCCCCGCCAGTTTCGCGGTGAACAATCCGCCCCGCGTCGCATTTGATTTCCCCGACACGACCAACGGGTCCGGGAAAACCGTGCAGGAGGTCGGTGAAGGTGATATCCGCCGCGTCAATATCGTACAGGCCGGCACCCGTTCCCGAGTGGTTCTGGAGACCTCGCGTGCGCTCGGTTATGACGCAAAGGTCGACGGCAACTCGATTCTGATCACGCTGGGCGGTACGGCATCGGCCGGCTCCGCTCCGGCACCGGCCGCGCAGACTTTTGCGCAGCCAACTGCCGGTGACGGCAAACACAGCCTGCGAGACATTGATTTCCGTCGCGGGCGCACCGGGGAGGGTCGTGTGCTGGTTGATTTGTCCGACAATCAAGTCGGCATTGACCTGCGAACCCAGGGCCGCTCCCTGATCATTGATTTTCTCAATACGGCGGTGCCAAAGAATCTCGAACGCCGCCTCGATGTTGTCGATTTCGGCACACCGGTCGACACCATCGAAACGTTCACTCAAGGCAACAATACGCGTATGGTCATAACCCCGCGCGGCGCGTGGGAACATTCGGCTTATCAGACAGATAACCGCTTTATTCTTGAAGTTAAAAAGGTCGCCGACGATGCCAATCGGCTGGTGCCAGCAGGATTTTCCGGTGAGAAGCTTTCATTGAATTTCCAGAATGTTGAGGTTCGCGCCGTGCTTCAGGTTATCGCGGATTTCACCGGCCTGAACGTAATCACCAGCGACACTGTCGGCGGCAGCTTGACGCTGCGCCTGAAGGACGTTCCGTGGGATCAGGCGCTGGACATCATTCTGCAGAGCAAGGGTCTCGACATGCGTAAAACGGGCAATGTGGTTTGGATTGCCCCCCGGGATGAGCTGGCCACTCGTGAAAAACTCGCGCTGGAAGCCCGCGCGCAGATTTCCGATCTCGAGCCGCTGCGTACGGAAAGCATGCAGGTCAATTACCAGAAAGCCGCCGACTTCCAGAAGCTGCTTTCCGATTCAACGCAAAAAATACTGTCCAAGCGTGGCAGCGCAGTGGTCGACGTGCGGACCAACACGGTGTTTGTGCAGGACACGCCGAGTCGACTGGAGGAAGTCCGGAAACTTCTGAAACAAATCGACATTCCGGTCCGCCAGGTAATGATTGAGTCGCGCATTGTCGAAGCCAACGACACGTTTAGCCGTAATCTGGGTGCTCGTCTCGGGTACAACGACACGACCGGCCAGGGATTCAAGGTCGGAAGTGGCAGTGGTGGCACCAACGCTTTGTTTGGCGGTAGCCTCGCGTCAACATCCGGAACATCCGGGCAAAGCACCACGGGAGGCACCTTTGCCGATACGCTGGCAGTCAATCTGCCGGCTCAGGGTCTGTCGGGCGCCAACCCAGGTGTATTCTCGTTCCTGCTGTTCAATGACAAGAGCACAAAATTCCTGAATCTGGAATTGTCGGCATTGCAGGCTGACGGCAAAGGCAAGATCATTTCCAGTCCGCGGGTAATCACCGCGGACAAGGTGGAGGCGACAATCGAGCAGGGCACCGAAATTCCCTACCAGCAAGCGACCTCCAGCGGCGCAACCTCCGTCTCTTTCCGCAAAGCGACATTGTCATTGAAGGTAAAGCCGCAGATCACTCCGAATGACGATGTGATCATGAACCTGCGCGTCAATAAGGACAGCGTTGGCCAGAATACGCTGTCCGGTCCGGCCATTGATACCAAACAGGTCATCACCGAAGTCCTGGTGGAAAACGGCGGCACCGTTGTCATCGGCGGAATCTATACGCAGGATGAGCGCTCCACAACGACCAAGGTTCCGGTGCTCGGTGACCTCCCGTATCTGGGATTCCTGTTCAAGAACAATCAGCGCGTGGATGATCGACGGGAGCTGTTGATCTTTATTTCACCGAAAATCCTGAAAGAAGGTAATTCGCTACGCTGATTCAAGCGATACCTGAAACGGGGGCGGCGCCACAAGCGCCGCCCTTTTTGTTTACCGGTGTTGTCGATATTGGGTTAGAACGCGGCGCCGCTTCCGTTAGAATCACACCATGTCGCCGAATGAAAACTCCGGCATCGCTCACGTCAGCCGGGACAATATTTTCCTGGTCGGGCTGATGGGCGCCGGCAAGACATCTGTCGGCCGTATGCTGGCAAAACGCATGGGTACGGATTTCTATGACACCGACGTTGAGGTAGAAAGCGCGACCGGGGTCAAGATCCCCGTCATTTTCGACATCGAAGGGGAGTCCGGGTTTCGCGCCCGCGAGGAAAAAATGATCGAAAAACTAACTGCCATGCACGGCATTGTTCTTGCCACTGGCGGTGGCGCGGTGCTGTCTCCCGCCAATCGCGACCGGCTTAAGCAACATGGCCTCGTCATCTACCTGCGTGCCGCTCCCGAAGACCTTTGGCGCCGCACACGACGTGACCGTAACCGGCCATTGCTGCAGACACCGAATCCTTTGGAAAAATTGAAAGAGTTGCATGCGCAGCGCGACCCTTTGTATGCGGAAGTCGCCGATCTGATCGTTGATACCGGAGCACAGAGTGTGGGCAACCTGACATCGCAAATCCAGAAACTGCTGGCCGACACCGCACGTCAGGCCAAACACGCATCCGCCTGAAAGTATCCACACCATGGCTTTAATAAATCCCGGATCTACCCTGACCCTCAGTCTGGGCGAGCGCAGCTACCCCATACATATCGGGCCGGGATTACTGTCCCGCGGTGAACTTATTGCGCGCGATCTGGCTCAACCCAAGGCCGTAATAATCACCAACACCGTGGTGGCGCCTTTATATCTGGACACCTTGCGGTGCGGTCTCGAGAAGCAAAAAGTTGCTGCTGATGCGATCGTACTGCAAGACGGCGAAAAGCATAAGAACTGGCTTACGCTTAACCAGGTTTTCGATGAACTGCTGGAACTCCGCGCCGAGCGGAAAACTACACTCATTGCCTTGGGCGGCGGCGTCATTGGTGATCTCGCGGGCTTTGCGGCCGCGATATTCCAACGTGGCACGCCGTTTATTCAGATTCCTACCACGTTGCTGGCACAAGTGGACTCATCGGTCGGCGGCAAAACCGCGATCAACCACCCCTTGGGCAAGAATATGATCGGCACCTTTTATCAGCCGCGTGCCGTGTTGGCTGACACCGATACACTTAGAACCCTGCCTGATCGCGAACTCTCGGCCGGAATTGCCGAGGTGATCAAGTATGGTCTGATCGGCGATCTTGAATTTTTTGATTGGCTGGAATCGAACATGGACAAACTGATCGCGCGCGATTCCGAGGTCCTGACCTATGCCATAGAGCGCTCGTGTCGCAATAAAGCCGCGATCGTTGCGCGTGACGAACGCGAAGAAGGCGTGCGTGCACTGCTCAATTTCGGGCACACTTTCGGGCATGCCATTGAATCGGGTTTGGGGTATGGTCAATGGCTTCATGGTGAAGCCGTCGCCGCCGGGATGGTCATCGCGACACACGTATCCAGGCAAATGGGGCTGGTCTCCGCAGAGGCTGCCGAACGTACAGTAAGTCTTCTGCGCCGCGCCCGTTTACCGGTTCAAGGCCCGCCCTTGGGCCTTGACCGATACCTCGACTTGATGGGGCATGACAAAAAGGTTGAAGGCGGCAAAATCCGTTACGTGCTGCTGAAAAACATCGGTGAAGCTTTTATCAGTTCTGCGGTACCGCCGGATGTCTTGGCCAAAGTGTTGACGGGAGAAGGTGTCGGTGCCGCCTGATCTCGCTCCTTATGCCGTAAGGGCGGCGGGTTCACGCGGGCGCCGGTTTGCCGAACCGGCACCACGTGGACGCAGCGAGTTCCAGCGTGACCGCGATCGCATTATTCATTCCACGGCCTTTCGGCGACTCGAGTACAAAACGCAGGTTTTTGTAAATCATGAGGGAGACCTGTTCCGCACGCGCCTGACCCACAGCCTAGAAGTCGCCCAGATCGGACGATCCGTGGCACGGCATCTGCGACTTGATGAAGATCTGACCGAAGCAATCGCGCTGGCACACGACCTGGGACACACTCCGTTCGGGCACACAGGACAGGATGCATTGAATGCCTGCATGAAACCTTACGGCGGCTTTGAACACAACCTGCAGTCGTTGCGGGTGGTTGATGTTCTGGAGCAGCGGTATGGCGCGTTCGATGGCCTCAATCTGACGTTTGAGACGCGCGAAGGCATACTCAAACACTGTTCCATGAAGAATGCGCGCGCACTCGGAGATGTTGGCGGGCGCTTTATCAAGAAACAGCGTCCGAGTCTGGAGGCGCAGATCGCCAATCTAGCCGATGAAATTGCCTACAACAACCACGATGTCGATGACGGACTGCGCTCCGGTCTGCTGGAAATTGACCAGTTATCAACGGTCGCCATTTTTCGGCGGCATTTGCATGCAGCCCTTCGCGCTTTTCCCAGGATCGAAGGACGGCGTTTGGTGCACGAAACCGTGCGCCGCATGATCGATACGCTGGTCACCGATCTGATTAAGCAAAGCGTAGCCAATGTTCGCAAGCTTGACCCGGTATCTGTTGCTGATGTCCGACGCGCACCGGCCATCGTCTGTTTTTCCGAGCGCATTGAGCGAGAGCAGATGGAACTCAAGCGTTTCTTGCGAACCAACCTCTACCGCCACTACCGCGTCGCGCGAATGAGCATGAAGGCCCGCAAGATCGTTACCGACCTGTTCAAGGCCTTCCTTGCCGAACCTGGTTTGCTCCCCCCGGAGTTCCAGTCCCGGGCAAAAATCGATACTCCGAGAGCCATCGCCGATTACATCGCAGGCATGACCGACCGTTATGCGATCGTCGAGCATCGTCGCTTGTTTGCCATCGACGTCAGTTAAGGTTTTCTCGCGGATTTGACGCCGAGTCGGGTTGATCCAACCTGTTGATACAGGTAGACTTATCTGGTTTCACTCCGTTTTTCGCGTCTTGATAACTTGGTTTTGCGGCATCGCAACAGGATTGCGCGTAACCATTTGATTATCAATATGTTTTTGATGAGGCTCCCGATGGATAACGCAAATCTGCCAGCACCCCAAGGCCTGTATGACGGCGCACATGAACACGACGCCTGTGGCGTCGGTTTCATTGCCAACATCAAAGGCAAGAAAAGTCACGACATCATCAATCAGGGCCTGACCATACTGCGCAACCTGACGCACCGGGGGGCGGTCGGCGCCGATCCTAAAGCGTCGGACGGTGCGGGGATACTGATCCAGATCCCAGACACGTTTTTCCGCGAGGAAATGGCCAAGCAGGGCGTAAAGCTGCCGCCCGCCGGCCAGTACGGTATCGGCATGGTTTTTCTGCCACGCGAACCGGCATCGCGCCTCGCCTGTGAATACGAAATTGAGCGTGCGATCAAGGATGAAGGGCAGACTCTGCTTGGCTGGCGCGATGTGCCGGTCGACAGCGAAGATCTCGGTGAATCCGTAAAGAAGGTCGAGCCCGTAATACGCCAGGTGTTCATCGGGCGTAGCGCCGCCATCCGGGTCACCGACGCGCTGGAGCGCAAGCTTTACGTGATCCGCAAGAGCGCAGGCCATGCCCTCCGCGCGCTGAAACTGGCCCACGGGACCGAGTTCTGGATCCCGTCAATGTCGGCGCGGACGATTGTCTACAAGGGTATGCTGCTACCGTCACAGGTAGGCACCTATTACAAGGACCTGCAGGATTCGCGCATGGTGTCGGCGCTGGCGCTGGTGCACCAGCGGTTCTCGACCAACACCTTCCCGACATGGGACCTCGCGCATCCGTTCCGGATGATCGCGCACAACGGTGAAATCAACACTCTGCGCGGAAATGTCAACTGGGTGCGTGCGCGCCAGGGCGCGATCTCAAGTCTTGTTCTGGGCAAGGACCTCGACAAACTTTGGCCGGTGATCTACCCGGGCCAGTCTGACTCCGCCTCCTTCGACAACGCGCTGGAGTTGCTGGTTATGGGCGGTTATTCGATCGCTCAGGCAGTGATGATGATGATTCCCGAGGCTTGGGAAGGCCATACGCTGATGGATCCCAGTCGCCGCGCGTTCTACGAATACCACGCAGCAATGATGGAACCCTGGGATGGCCCGGCAGCCATCGCCTTTTCCGATGGTCGCCAGATCGGCGCAACGCTGGACCGCAACGGCTTGCGGCCCGCCCGTTACATCGTCACCGATGACGATCTGGTAATCATGGGCTCGGAGTGCGGCTGTTTGCAGATCCCCGAAGAAAAGATCGTCAAGAAATGGCGCTTGCAGCCGGGGAAAATGTTTCTTGTCGATCTCGAAAAAGGCCGGATCATCGACGACAAAGAGCTTAAGGATGCTCTGGCCTCAAGCAAGCCCTACGTCGAATGGATGGAGCGCATTCGCGTCAAGCTTGATGACGTTGAAAGCCAGAAAGTTCAACCCGAGCGCAGTGATGTTCCTTTGCTTGACCGCCAGCAGGCATTCGGCTACTCGCAGGAAGACCTCAAGTTCCTGCTGGTCCCGATGGCAGCAAATGGCGAGGAGCCCACGGGTTCCATGGGAAATGACGCACCTCCGGCCGTGCTCTCGAACAAGAACAAGAATCTCTATCAGTACTTCAAACAACTGTTCGCGCAGGTCACAAATCCGCCGATCGATCCGATCCGCGAAGAACTCGTGACATCGCTGACTTCGTTCATCGGACCGAAGCCCAATTTGCTCGGTGTCGATGAAATGAATCCGCCAATCCGCCTCGAAGTCAGTCAGCCTGTGCTCGATTTTTTCGAGATGGAAAAAATCCGCAATATCGACAGCTACACGGATGGCAAATTCAAGTCATGGGAACTGGACATTACCTACCCGGTCGCCTGGGGTAAGGAGGCCATTGAAGCGCGGCTTGCCAGTCTCGCCGCGCAGGCTGAAGACGCAGTACGCGCCGGTTATTCCATTCTGATGATTTCCGATCGCCGGGTGAATCGCGATACGGTCGCGATACCGGCCTTGCTCGCGTTATCGACCATCCATCAGCATCTGGTGGACAAGGGCCTGCGTACCAGCGCCGGTCTGGTTGTTGAAACGGGCTCTGCCCGTGAGGTGCACCATTTCGCACTGCTCGGCGGATACGGCGCCGAGGCTGTGCATCCGTATCTGGCGCTTGAAACAGTGCTGGAGATTGCCGAAAGCGGGCAGTTAGGTACCAAAATTGACGGTCACAAGGCAATCAAGCATTTCGTCAAAGCGATCGGAAAAGGGCTGCGCAAGGTCATGTCCAAAATGGGTATTTCCACGTACATGTCTTACACCGGGGCGCAGATTTTTGAAGCTATCGGCCTGTCACGGCCCCTGATCGAGAAATACTTTACCGGGACTGCCTCCAATATCGGCGGTATCGGCATATTTGAGGTCGCGGAAGAAGCAATAAGAACGCATCGCAGCGCCTTCAGCGGCGATCCGGTGCTGGCCGGCGCGCTGGATGCCGGTGGTGAATACGCATGGCGGGTGCGCGGCGAGGAGCACATGTGGACGCCCGACGCCATTGCCAAGCTGCAGCATGCCGCGCGCGCCAACAGCGCGGCAACCTATCGCGAATATGCCGAACTCATCAACGATCAGTCAGCGCGGCACATGACGTTCCGCGGCCTGTTCGAGTTCCGTTTTGATCAGCTCGCTCCGGTTCCGATAGAGGAAGTCGAGCCGGCCGTGGAAATCGTCAAACGCTTTTCCACCGGGGCGATGTCGCTGGGTTCGATCTCGACTGAAGCTCACACCACCCTCGCCGTGGCAATGAACCGCCTGGGCGGCAAATCCAATACCGGAGAAGGCGGCGAAGATCGCAGACGCTTTGCCCCGATCAAATCCGGGGAGTCCCTTGCTTCGCGGCTGGGAACTGAGCGCATTGAGCAGGATATCCCGCTGATCGCCGGCGATTCGCTGAAATCCAAGATCAAACAGGTTGCATCGGGTCGGTTCGGAGTTACTGCGGAGTATCTGGTCAGCGCTGAACAGATCCAGATCAAAATGGCCCAGGGCGCTAAACCCGGCGAAGGCGGGCAGCTGCCCGGCCGCAAGGTATCCGAATATATCGCCGAGTTGCGCTATTCAACGCCGGGGGTCGAGTTGATTTCGCCGCCACCGCATCACGATATCTATTCCATCGAAGATCTCGCGCAGCTGATCCATGATCTGAAAAACAGCAATTCCGATGCGTCCATCAGCGTCAAGCTGGTTTCCGAAGTTGGCGTAGGCACGGTGGCCGCCGGTGTTGCGAAGGCCAAAGCCGACCACGTGACCATATCCGGGCATGATGGCGGCACCGGCGCCAGTCCGTGGTCGTCGATCAAGCACGCCGGAACCCCGTGGGAACTTGGACTGGCGGAAACGCAGCAGACGCTGGTACTCAACCGGTTGCGCGGGCGCATCGCGGTGCAGGTCGATGGCCAGATTAAAACCGGGCGTGACGTGGTCATCGGCGCACTGCTGGGTGCCGATGAGTTCGGCTTTGCCACAGCGCCGCTGGTGGTCGAGGGTTGCATCATGATGCGCAAATGCCACCTCAACACCTGTCCCGTTGGCGTTGCGACGCAGGATCCGGTCCTGCGCAAGAAGTTCTCCGGTAAACCGGAACACGTAATCAACTACTTTTTCTTCGTTGCCGAGGAAATCCGCGGGCTGATGGCCAAGCTCGGCATCCGAAAATTCGAGGATTTGATCGGTCGCGCAGATTTGCTCGACACGCGCAAGGGCATAGAACACTGGAAACTCCGAGGCCTCGACTTCAGCCGGATTTTCCACCTGCCGCAGATGGGCCCTGAGGTTGCGCGCTACCACAATGAATCGCAGGATCACGGGCTCGACAAAGCCCTGGACCACCGGTTGATCGAACTTTCAGCATTAGCGCTGGAGCGCGGCGAAAAAGTGACCATAGACATGCCCATCCGCAACATCAATCGAACGGTGGGCACCATGCTTTCCAGTGAAGTGGCAAAGCGCTACGGTCACGAGGGTCTCCCCGACGATACGATCCGCGTCCGCTTTGCAGGCTCCGCCGGCCAAAGCCTCGGCGCATTCCTGTCGCGTGGTATCACGCTGGAATTGATCGGCGACACCAACGACTATTGCGGCAAGGGACTCTCGGGTGGCCGCATCATTGTGCAGCCGTCACCTAAATTTCGCGGCGACCCCATGCAAAACATCATCACCGGCAACGTTGTGCTGTATGGCGCGATCGCCGGCGAAGCGTATTTCCGCGGTGTAGCCGGCGAACGATTTGCAGTACGCAACTCCGGCGCACATGCCGTGGTTGAGGGCGTAGGCGACCACTGCTGTGAGTACATGACCGGCGGCACAATCATCGTGCTTGGCGCCGCGGGACGCAATTTTGCGGCCGGCATGTCCGGCGGCATTGCCTATGTCTACGACGAAGACGGCAGCTTCCCTGCTTATTGCAATACGGCCATGGTCCAGCTGGACCCGCTGCTGACCGAAGCGGAGCAGGACGCCAAACTCGCGCGCGACCTGTGGCACATGGGCGAGGCCGACGAAGTAATCGTCAAACGTTATATCGACAATCATGCGCGGCTCACCGGCAGCGCCCGCGCACAGCAAATCCTCGCCGACTGGTCTGCCGCACGTGCAAAATTCGTGAAAGTATTCCCGAACGAGTATCGCCGTGCGCTCGGTGAACTGGCGGCAAAAGGGAAAAAAATAGCGGCTTGATGCCGAACGCATATGCCGGCAGGTGCGGCATTTCAGTCAAACTCATGCATGCGCATGATGTTTCAGGGGTTTTGAATTATGGGAAAAGTGACGGGATTTCTGGAGTTTGAACGGCTGCATGAGGCCGCAGAGAAGCCGCAGGAACGGCTGAAGCACTGGCGCGAATTCACACATCACCTGACCAGCGAGGCCGCGGGTATTCAGGGTGCGCGCTGCATGGATTGTGGCACGCCCTTCTGCATGAGCGGTTGCCCAGTCAACAACATCATCCCGGACTGGAATGATCTGGTCTACAAGCAGGATTGGCAGCACGCGCTGGACACGCTGCACTCGACCAACAATTTTCCGGAATTCACCGGACGCGTCTGTCCGGCACCGTGCGAGGCCGCATGCACCCTGAATATCAACAACGATCCGGTGGGGATCAAGTCGATCGAACATGCCATTATCGATAAGGGATGGGAATCGGGATGGATCAAGCCACAACCGGCCCCGGCCAAAACCGGTAAACGGATTGCCGTCATCGGTTCCGGTCCGGCCGGGCTGGCCTGCGCCCAGCAATTGGGGCGCGTCGGCCACGATGTCGTGGTTTTCGAGAAAACCGACCGCATCGGCGGTCTGCTGCGCTATGGCATTCCGGATTTCAAAATGGAGAAGCACCTGATTGACCGGCGCGTCGAGCAAATGCGTGCCGAAGGCGTTGAGTTTCGTGTCAATCAGGATGTCGGCAGCAGCGCAGTACCGGCGCAGGAATTGCTTGCTGAATTTGACGCCGTGGTCATGGCCGGTGGGGCGGAAAACCCGCGTGACCTGCCCGTGCCCGGCCGTGATCTGGATGGCGTGCATTTCGCGATGGAGTTCCTGCCGCAACAGAACAAGGTCGTCGCCGGTGACAGCGTTTCCGGACAGATCATGGCTACCGGCAAGCATGTGGTCGTCATCGGTGGTGGTGATACCGGATCGGACTGTGTTGGGACGTCGAACCGGCATGGTGCCGCCTCGGTGACGCAGTTTGAACTGCTTCCGCAACCCCCCGAGCAGGAAAACAAACCCATGGTATGGCCATACTGGCCGGTGAAGTTGCGCACGTCGAGTTCGCACGAGGAAGGCTGCCAGCGCGACTGGTCCGTTGCCACCAAACGCTTTGAGGGCAAGAACGGCAAGGTCGAAAAGCTGGTCGCCGCGCGCGTGGAATGGCAGGACGGCCAGATGCGCGAAGTCCCGGGTTCGGAGTTCTCGCTCAAAGCCGATCTGGTGTTGCTGGCGATGGGCTTCCTCGGACCGGTACAGGGCGGGCTGCTCGAGCAACTGGGCGTAACCAAGGACAACCGCAGCAACGTCAAGGCCGACACTGAAAATTACCAGACCTCGGTCAGCAAGGTCTTTGCAGCCGGTGACATGCGGCGCGGGCAATCGCTGGTGGTGTGGGCGATCCGCGAAGGCCGTCAATGCGCGCGCGCGGTTGATGAGTTCCTGATGGGAAGCTCCGAGCTTCCCCGCTGATGCCGGCTCCACGGAACGATACACTGCTCCGCGCATTGCTGCGGCAGCCAACACCCTATACGCCGGTGTGGGTCATGCGGCAGGCCGGCCGCTACCTGCCGGAGTACAACGTTACGCGAAAACGCGCGGGGAGCTTCCTCTCTCTGGCCAAAAATCCGGATTTGGCGACTGAAGTCACTTTGCAGCCGCTGGCACGCTTTGATCTCGATGCGGCGATTTTATTTTCCGACATTCTGACCGTGCCCGACGCGATGGGACTGGGTCTCTATTTTGCCGACGGTGAAGGCCCCAAGTTCGAGCGTCCGCTGCGCGATGAGACCGCAATCCGCAAGCTTGCGGTGCCGGACATCAGCGCCAACCTGGGTTACGTCCTCGACGCCGTCAAACAGATTCGTCGGGCGCTGGACAACAAGGTACCGTTGATCGGCTTTTCAGGCAGTCCGTATACGCTCGCGTGTTACATGATCGAAGGCGGCGGCAGCGACGATTTCCGCACGATTAAAAGCATGCTTTATGCCCGACCGGACCTGCTCCATCACGTGCTTGAAATCAACACCCGATCCGTCATCGCCTATCTCAATGCCCAGATCGAGGCCGGCGCACAGGCCATCATGGTGTTCGACACCTGGGGCGGCGCGCTGTCCGACGCCGCCTACCGCGAGTTTTCACTGGAGTATCTGAGGCGCGTCATTGCCGGCCTGCATCGGGAATGGGATGGACATCCGGTGCCCAGTATCGTGTTCACCAAGGGCGGCGGACTGTGGCTGGAGGAC
>JAOUIN010000308.1 GCA_029883965.1 Betaproteobacteria bacterium | reverse complement strand
ACTGGGGATTGAAGTCATTACCGCCTATCCCTGGATCATTCGTGATTTTGATTACCCGCATGCTGATGTGCGTCTGCATTTCTTCCGGGTCCGTGCCTGGCACGGTGAATTGCAGAGTCTCGAGGCGCAGGCGTTTTCTTGGCAGCGGCTGGACGCGATCAGCGTGGCGCCGCTGTTGCCTGCCAACGACCCGATACTTCGTGCTCTGGGCATACCCGAGGTCTATGGCATTACCGGATTTGCGCCGTCGGACTACCCCGACGCCTTGAACCGGATCAACGATGCTTTGAATCGGGGCCTGAGTCTGATCCAGGTTCGCGGCAAAGACTGGCCGCCGGCGCTGTTTGAACAATATGCACACGAGATCGTCGGCCGGGCGCACGCCTGTGGTGCCCGGGTGGTGATCAATATGGACGCCGGTCTTGCACGTCGCTGCGGGGCCGACGGCGTGCATCTGACGGCCGCTCAACTGCGGGAATACGGCAGCCGTCCGGATGCTGCGCTGGTTGGAGTTTCCTGTCACAGTGCCGAAGAATTGCGCAAGGCGGAAGCACTGGATGCGGATTTTGCGGTGCTGGGCCCGGTGCTGCCGACGCCGACGCACCCCGGCGCGCAATTACTCGGATGGACAGGATTGGCGCAGCACGCAGCAAATGCGCGTATTCCGGTTTTCGCGCTTGGCGGTGTGCAGCCCGATGACCTTCAGCAGGCGCTGTGCTGTGGAGCACACGGGATTGCGATGGTTCGGGGTGCCTGGGGCCCGGGGGCTAGTTTGGTCTGAGTTCGCCGTCGTCGTGACTATCCGGGTCATCGCTCTCGGCAACCGGAACACGATAGCTTTCCGTGGCCCAGGCGCCCAGATCGATCATTTTGCAGCGCTCCGAACAGAACGGCCGGAAGCGGTTTCCCGGATTCCATTCTGCAAGTGTGCCGCAATGGGGGCAGGCAACGAGCCGGGCGGTCATGTTTCAGAGATTGCAGAACGTAAGTTCGAACTTCACATCCGTCTCCGCAGCCTTCGGCCGCTGAATGCCCTCTTGCGTTGTGAAGCGGATGTTGAGTGCATATTTGTTCGCGCTGATTTCAGGTACGCAGGCATATTCGCCGGACAGGCGGATGCGCAGCATCTGGGAAAGGCGCCCAGCCATCATCTGCTGGTAGACGCCCTGATGTGCGATCTGCGCCGTCGTCTTGCCGCTTTCACGCAGCAGACGCAGCACGATATTGATGGCATCGCGGGTCGGCAGGAACGGGGCGAGCCATTGCTGCAGATCGTGGCGCCGCTGATCGGCGTCCTGCTGCCGCCAGTAATGATACGAAGGCAAATCGAACTCGCATACGCCTCCCGGAATCGCCGTGCGCTGCTTGATGCTCATCAACCATTCGTTCTCGCGCAGTTCCTGTCCGACTTTTCCGGAAGCCTGATAAAGCCTGGACGATGCCTGGTCAATCTGCCACAGGACGTTGTCCAGGGCTTCCTCGGATATGTCGGGATTTTCGCGCAGGGCCTCGAGCGTCTGTTTCTGACGCTCCAGTTCCTGCAGCAGGTCCGATTTGAGATCGGCGCGACTGGCCACCTCGAGGACCTCGAAGATCAGCAGCAGCGCAACATGGTGCTCCTGAGCGTCGTTTCTGCTCTGGAAATACTCAATGCGCTCAAAGAGATCCTCGAGCCGCAGCAGCGTTCGCACACGCTCGCTCAGTGGATGCTCGTAGACAATCACGTCCGGTGCGTCCAATGTAATAGGGTTGGAGTCCAGTTGCCGGAGTATCGAACAAATACCATAAAAAATAAAGGCTTAATGCGCAATTCGGCAGTCTACCCTAGCCCGATTCCGGGCTGGAAGCAGCGAATTCCAGGTACTGTCGATGCAGTTTGCCGACCTGGGCCCGCAGATGTGCCAGATCACCATTGTTGTCGATGATGTCATCGGCAAGGGCGAGGCGCTGCTGCCGCGGCATTTGTGCGGCCATGATTGCGCGCACTGCGTCCGCAGTGAGCTGGCTTCTTTCCATGGTGCGGGTGATCTGCCGGGACTCGTCGCAATCGACGACCAATACGCGCCGGATCAGGTCACGATATCCGCCGGATTCATGCAGCAACGGCACGACCAGCAACACGTACGGTGCGGTGGAAGCGGTGACACGGCGACGAGCTTCGTCACGGATGCGCGGATGCAGGATGTCTTCCAGTCGTTTACGCTGGTCTGGACTGTTGAAAACGACAGCGCGCATTGCCGTACGATCAAGACTGCCATCGGATCTGGTCATCGCCGTGCCGAAGGCGGCCGTGATGGCAGGCATCGCACTGCCGCCGCTGCCGGTAATTTCGTGCGAGATTTCATCGGTATCGACGACATCAGCGCCGAGTTCGGCAAACTCCGCGGCGGCACGGGATTTTCCGGAACCGATGCCGCCGGTAACGCCGACGCAGTACGGCATGATCTCAGAGCGGACCGAGATAAGCCCGGGTCAATGCCGGCCCGTGCAGCAGTGCAATCATGCCGGCGATGGCCAGATACGGTCCGAACGGGATGGGTACGCTGCGACCGCGCCCGGCAAACACGATCAGGCTGATACCGATGACTGCGCCGACCAGCGACGACAACAAAATGGTCAATGGCA
Organism: Betaproteobacteria bacterium; assembly: GCA_029883965.1. Classification (GTDB taxonomy): domain Bacteria; phylum Pseudomonadota; class Gammaproteobacteria; order Burkholderiales; family SG8-41. The sequence continues at coordinate 377 of JAOUIN010000308.1, read as the reverse complement.
GCATCTGCCAGCCCATCCAGGCACCGATTGCTGCGAGCAGTTTGAAGTCGCCATAACCCATGCCTTCCTTGCCGGTAGCCCATTTGAAAACCCAGTACACAGCCCATAACGATACATAACCGGCAGCAGCGCCGATGACGGCCGACGACAGCGGCGCGTACGTGCCTCCAAGGTTAAGCAGCAGGCCCAGCCATAACAGCGGCAGGGTGATGCTGTCGGGAAGATAGAAAGTGTCCAGGTCGATAAAGGTCAAAGCGACCATTGACCAGGTGAACAGTAAAGCGCCGGCGGCGGCAATTCCGAAACCGAAATGCCAGGCGACATAGGCGGAGAGTGCGGCGGTAAGCGCTTCCACCAGCGGATAGCGGATGGAAATG
>JAOUIN010000307.1 GCA_029883965.1 Betaproteobacteria bacterium | reverse complement strand
GCCACAGCCCGCTGGGTTGCGGCGGCCGCAGCCGGTGCAGCGGCCGGGCCCGTTGTCTCAGCCTTGGCGGTGGCGGCGGAGGGTGTCGCATCCGCGACCGCTGATTTGTAACTATCTGTTTTTAATAAAGTTTCTCCGGAGCCGGATATCTCTGGTGGGGCCGGCTTTGGATCGACAGTAGTTGTGGTTCCGGCCGTGGTCGTTTTTTCACTGGTTCCGCCCAAACCGGCATATAGAGCCGCTCCGGCTGCCATGCCCAGCGCGATCAGCAGGGCGCCGTGAAACCATCGTGGCCGGGCACCGAGCGTCCGGGGTTGCTGTGCAAATTCGCTGTCACGGACGGCAGCGTCGATATGTTTTTGCCGGATGCTGTGGGTGTTTTCCGAGAACGCGGCCAGCAGGGCCTTGTCGGTGATCAGGTTGATCCGCCGGGTGAGGCCGGCGGATATCCGTGCGATTTCGCGTACTACGGCATCGCTGAACAGATCGGGCCCGCGATATCCGGCGGCGCGCATCCGGAACATCAGATATTCACGGATTTCCGGGACCGTCAGCGGTTCGAGCCGGAAACTGTGGGTGATGCGTTCCTTCAACTGCCGTATCTGCGGCTGGCGCAGGTTTTCGTCGAGTTCGGGCTGGCCAAACAGCACGATCTGCAACAGCTTGTCCGATTTGGTTTCGAGATTCGACAGCAGCCGGATCTCTTCGAGCGTGACCAGCGGCATGCCCTGGGATTCCTCGATGAACAACACGACGCGCCTGCCTTCCGCATGTCGTTTCAACAGGTGATCCTGAATGGCGTGCATGACCGCGAGCCGGCTGGTATTGCGGTCGACGCCGAGCTGCAGTTCGAACGCGATGGCGTGCAGGATTTCCTCCGGCGAGACGCTCGGGTTGGCCAGATAAACCGTTTCCACGTGTGCCGGTAAGCGCGATTGCAGCATGCTGCAAAGCATCGTCTTGCCGCTGCCCACTTCTCCCGAAACCTTGACGATGCCCTCTCCCTGGGTAATGGCGTAGATCAGGGCTTCGAGGATGGGACCGCGATTGCCGCCGCCGAAAAAGAAATCCGTGTTCGGCGTGATCTTGAACGGGGCTTCGCTGAGACCGAAATGCTCGTAATACATGTTCTATTTTTCCTCGCCGGCGTTCTCGCGCGACTGCATGCGGCTGTAGAGGGTGGTGCGGTGCACGCCCAGCCGTTTGGCTGCCTGCGACAGATTGCCGTTGCTCAACGCCAGCGCGGCTTCGATAAAACTGTGTTCCCAGCGCTTCAGCACCTCGTCCAGCCTGAAATCCGGATCGGCTTCCAGTTGCCGCCGCGCTGCGTTCAGTAATGCGTTTTCATCGGAGAAATGCGGCAGGCCGGCGTCAACGGGTTCCAGGCTTTCGCGATCCAGTTCCGCCTGCAGCAAGTCCGGCGAGATCCGGGTTCCGGCATATTTCGTACACAGGCGGATGACGATATTGCGCAATTCGCGGACATTGCCGGGGAAAGGGTAATCGCGCCACAGTCGCAGTGCCTCGTCGTTGAGTTCTACCGGCTGCGCGCCGATTTCCTGCGCATAAAACTGACGGTAATGATCAAACAGCAGCATTTTGTCGCTGCCCAGTTCACGCAGCGGCGGCACGCTGATCGTGAACACCGACAACCGGTGATACAAATCAGCGCGGAAACGATTGTTGCGGATCTCGCTACGCATGTCGCGGTTGGTAGCGGCAATGACGCGGGCATTGGACACGCGGCGCTGGGTTTCACCAACGCGCTGGAACTCTCCGTTCTCCAGAACCCGCAGTAGTTTTGCCTGCAGCTCCAGCGGCAGTTCGCCGATTTCATCGAGAAACAGCGTTGAATCGACGGCGTCCTCAAAATACCCTGAACGTGCCGTAGTGGCGCCGGTAAAAGCGCCCTTGGCATAGCCGAACAGGGTTGGCTCGACCAGTGTCGGCGCGATTGCGGCGCAATTGAGCGCAAGAAACGGCTTGGCGGCGCGCCGGCTCTGCTGATGTATCGCCTGTGCGACCAGTTCCTTGCCGCTGCCGGATTCGCCTTCGATCAGCACCGGAAACGGGGCGTCGGCAAACTGTGAAATCTGCTGTCGCAGTTTTTGCATCGGCGGGCTGTTGCCCAGCAGGCTGGATGCGGTGCCGCCGGTTTCGGCGGTCGTGATGGTCAGCGCCTGCTGCAGCAGCGATTTCAGTTGTGCCGGTTCCGCCGGCTTGGCGATGAAGTCAATCGCGCCAAGCGTGCGCGCATGCCGTGCATTGGCCTCGTCGTTCTGCCCGGAGAGCACGACGATTTTCATGGTCGGTACGGCGGCGATCAGCTCGGTAATCAGCTGGAAGCCCTCTTCGGGACTGTGTGGGCGCGGCGGCAGACCCAGATCGATCAGCGCGAGTTGGGGCGGCGTGTCGCGCTGGCGCAACAGGGCCCGTGCATGCTGACGTGATTCTGCGGTGCTGATGGTGAAGTCGCTGCCGAGCACATAACTCAGCGTATCGGCGATTGCGGGATCATCGTCAACGATCAGTAGTTCGGGTTTGCCCTGTTCAGTCACGTGTCGATAGCTTTATATAACCTGCTGAAATTACTGGGCATTGTGCCAGATTGCCGCTGCCAGCGGGAGCGTTGCTACCGGAAACTCAGGCGTCGCCTATGCAAGCCAGGTAGGCCTGTTCCAGACCAGACGCGCCGTAGTGTGCGACAAACCCGGCAGGCGTGCCGGCGAAGCGCAGTCGTCCGCGATGCACCACGGCCATGCGGTCGCACATTTCCGCTACGTCGTGCAGAGCGTGTGTGGTCATCAGCACAGTGCGTCCGGCCGCCTGCTGTGCTTTGAGTTCACGCTTGAACAATGCGCGCGCCTTCGGGTCCAGGCCGCTGGTGGGTTCGTCAAGAATGTAGAGATCCTTTGCCGAGAGCAGGCAGGCGGCCAGACCCAGTTTCTGGGTCATGCCTTTGGAAAAGGTGCGGGCAGACCGGGTCAGGGATTCGGTATCGAGT
>JAOUIN010000306.1 GCA_029883965.1 Betaproteobacteria bacterium | reverse complement strand
GGATTATGATTCCACTGCTCTAACCACTGAGCTAACTCGCCACGCGAGGCGGCGGAGTCTAAAGAGCAGGCACTGGTTTTGTCAAGCTTGAGCGCGCGGCGTTCGGGGAGATTTCCCTGAATAATCGATGTGTTGCTGTATTTTAAGATGGTTTGCCGGTAGTTTACCGAATTCACTGAACCCCATATTGTGGAATAACCGATGACAAGAGTTACTCAAGCCCGGCAGCACTGGCTGCGCTTCGAACACGCCGGCCGTACCGGCTTCGGCTTGCTGACTGATGATGGGATTGCCGCGTACGAAGGCAATATGTTTGAACAGCCGCGGGCAACGGGTCAGACCCTGCAACTTGAAGCGGTCAAAGTGCTGACGCCGACCGTGCCAACCAAGATGCTGGCCATCTGGAATAATTTCCATGCGCTCGCAACCAAATTGAATCAGGCGGTGCCGCAGGAACCGTTGTTTCTGGTGAAAACCGGCAATTCCTTCCTGGCGACGGGTGAAACCATCCGTAAACCGGACTCCTTTGACGGTAAAGTGGTGTACGAAGGCGAACTCGGCATAGTCATCGGCAAGACCTGCAAGGCGGTCAGCGAGGTTGCGGCGCCGGATTACATTTTCGGCTACACCTGCATCAACGACGTCACGGCCGCCGACATCATCAACCGCGATCCCGCGTTCCAGCAATGGTCGCGGGCGAAAAGTTTCGATACCTTCGGCGTGTTTGGCCCGGTAGTGGCGACGGGACTGGATCCGTCGGCGCTGTCGATCCGCACCGTGCTCAACGGGCAGGAGCGGCAGAACTATCCGGTGTCGGACATGATTTTTCCTCCGGCACAACTGGTCAGCCTGATTTCGCGGGACATGACCCTGTGTCCCGGTGATGTCATTTGTTGCGGCACATCAGTGGGCGTGGGCTCCATGAAACCCGGCAGCGTGGTCGAAGTGAGTATTGCCGGCATAGGCACATTGTCCAACCGTTTTGAATGAATACACGGACTATCCGGTGCCCGTAGTGCATGACGCAGCAATCGTTGGTGGCGGGCTCGTCGGCGCCAGCCTCGCGCTGGCGCTGCAGTCCGCCGGCCTCGACGTCGCGCTGATCGAACCGCGGGCACCGCAGGCGCCGTCCGCCGCCGGTGAATGGGACAGCCGCATTTATGCGATCAGCCCCGGTAACGCGGCTTTCCTGGATCGTCTGGGCGTCTGGTCCCGGCTTGATGCACAACGGCTGCAGCGCGTCGAGGCGATGACTATATTCGGCGACGAGCGCGCCGGCCGGCTCGATTTCAGTGCCTATGACGCCGGTTTGCGCGAACTTACTTTTATCGTTGAAAACGGCGCCTTGCAGCGCGCCCTGGACGACGCCATGGCCGAGGCACCTGGTTTGAACGTTCTCAGGGCACCGGCCACCGGACTGACGGTTGCGGCAGGGTGCGGGCGGTTGATGCTGGAGGATGGTGTCGAGGTCGAGGCTGCACTGATCGTCGGCACGGATGGCGGTGATTCCTGGGTGCGGCGTGCGGCGGGAATTGATGTTCGCATCAGCGACTATCGGCAAATCGGCGTTGTCGCCAATTTTGAATCCGAACACCACCACCGTGATACGGCCCTGCAGTGGTTCCGCAGTGATGGCGTGCTGGCCTTGCTGCCACTGCCCGGACACCGCGTTTCCATGGTCTGGTCGACTGCGGCGGAACATGCGCAGGCGCTGTTGGCTCTCGACGGGCAGGCGCTGGCTGAAACGGTGACGACGGCGAGTCTACGCGCACTTGGGCAATTACGAATGATTACACCGCCGGCCGGATTTCCATTGCGGTTGACGCGCGTTGGCCGGCTCGTTGCACCTCGAATTGCGCTGGCCGGGGACGCTGCACATAATGTGCACCCGCTGGCGGGGCAGGGCGTTAATCTGGGTCTGCGCGATGTTCGTGAGCTTGCGGCGGTGCTGGCTGCGCGCGCGCCGCGACAGGATTGCGGCGACTGGGCCCTGTTGCGGCGTTACGAGCGTGCCCGGCGCGAAGATATTGCTGCAGTGGAATTCAGTACCGATGCGTTGCAGAAACTTTTCGGCGTCCGCTCGGTCTGGATCTCAGGGGTGCGTAATTTTGGCCTGGGCGCGGTAAACCGGCTTTCGCCGTTGAAGAATTTGCTGATCCGGCACGCGGTCGCGTAAGCGCCGCTGCTTTTTTCAATATTTGTATTACGGGCCTGTCGCCCAAGGAATTTCCAATGTTCATTCGAATTGCCCTGGTTTTTTGTGCCGGGATGTTTGCCGCCCTGTCTGCGCAGGCCGATGAAGCTGATGTGCGCAAGGCGTTTCAGGTCAAGTTTCCCGCAATGAAGATCGAGAGCGTTACCCGCATGCCGTTTCCGGGGCTGTATGAAGTGATTTTTGACGGTCAGATCGTCTACACCGACGAAAAACTGACTTACCTGATGAGCGGCAATCTGTTCGACTTGCGCAGTTCCCAGGAGCGCAACCTGACGGGCGAGCGTCGTGATCAGCTCGCGGCCGGCACTCTGGTCAAGGCACAGGCCAATGCAATCAAGCGGGTCAGGGGCAGCGGCAAGCGTATCGTCTACACCTTCGAAGACCCGAATTGCGGCTATTGCAAGGAGTTGCAGAAGGAACTGAACAAGATGATGGATATCACCGTGTATACGTTCCTGCTGCCCATTCTTTCGCCGGATTCGGCGGAAAAGGCCAAGGCGGTATGGTGCGCGAAAGATCGCGCGAAAGCCTGGGACGACCTGATGAACAAGGCTGCGCTTCCGGCGAACGCGATAAAAACCTGTGCCACACCCCTGGAGGAGAATCAGGCGCTGGCGCAGCGCTTCGGCGTGCGCGGCACACCGGCCGTGTATCTTGCCAATGGGCAACAGGTCGGCGGCTACCTGCCCGCCGACAAGCTGGAGCAGGCGCTGGCTGCGGTGAAATAAACCGCGCAGCGTCGCAACGGCGTCCGGATCACCCATCGCTGCGATGGCCATGCCCGATCGCATATCGGGGCAGCGCGTGTA
>JAOUIN010000305.1 GCA_029883965.1 Betaproteobacteria bacterium | reverse complement strand
TCAAGCAGTACCAGCGTCTGTTCCAGATGGAAGGCGTCGAGCTCGAGGTGCGGCCGGCGGCGCTCGGCGCGGTGGCGCGCCGGGCGCTGGCGCGCAAGACCGGCGCCCGCGGCCTGCGCTCGATCCTCGAGCAGGTGCTGCTCGACACGATGTACGACCTGCCGGCTCTGGAAAACGTCAGCAAGGTCGTCGTCGACGAGCAGATGATCGCGGCCGACGGCAAACCGCTGCTCATCTATTCCGACCAGCAGAAGGTTGCCGGCAGCTCGGCCTAAAGTTCGCGATTTCCACGCCGTAGCCCCGTTCACGCGTTGCAGCGCGCCAGCCTGACGTGTAGGCTAGCCGCAGGGGCCCAATTTTTCCCGGGAACCCGCAGCACCCCCGGCGCTCTAAAGGTATCGAGGTACCCCATGACAGATCCCCAAACCGTTCCCGCATCAAGCCAATACGCGCTGCTGCCGCTGCGCGACGTGGTGGTGTTCCCCCACATGGTGATTCCGCTCTTCGTGGGGCGCCCCAAGTCGATCAAGGCGCTGGAAACCGCGATGGAAGCGGGTAAAAGCATCGTGCTGGTGGCGCAGAAATCCGCCGCCAAGGATGAGCCTGCGCCGGAAGATCTGTATGACATCGGCAGCATTGCCACCATCCTGCAGATGCTCAAACTGCCCGACGGTACCGTCAAGGTGCTGGTTGAAGGCAGCCAGCGCGCGCGCATACACAGCATCGAGGACGTCAAAACCCACTTCACGGTCCAGGTGAGTCCGATTGCCGGCGATCCCGCGACGGATCACGAAACCGAGGCGATGCGGCGCACGATGATCCAGCAGTTCGATCAGTACGTGAAGCTGAACAAGAAGATCCCCCCCGAAATCCTGACCTCGCTGGCTGGCATCGACGAAGCCGGTCGTCTGGCCGACACCATTGCCGCGCACCTGCCGCTCAAGCTCGAGCAGAAGCAGGAAGTGCTGGAGATGGTCGGCGTCAAGCAGCGGCTCGACCATCTGCTGAAAGTCGTTGAAGGCGAACTCGACATATTGCAGGTCGAGAAGCGTATTCGCGGGCGCGTCAAGCGCCAGATGGAGAAAAGCCAGCGCGAGTATTACCTGAACGAACAGGTCAAAGCGATCCAGAAGGAACTCGGCGAGACCGAAGAGGGCGCGGACATCGACGAGGTTGAGAAACGCATCAAGTCCGCACGCATGCCGAAAGAAGCGCGCAAGAAGGCAGAGGCCGAACTGAAGAAGCTCAAACTGATGTCGCCGATGTCAGCCGAGGCGACGGTGGTGCGCAACTATATTGACGTGCTGATTTCACTGCCGTGGCGCAAGAAGAGCAAGATCAGCGCCGATCTCAATGCTGCGGAGAAAGTCCTCGACGAAGATCATTACGGGCTGGAGAAGGTCAAGGAACGCATCGTCGAGTACCTGGCGGTGCAGCAGCGCGTCGACAAGCTGAAGGCACCGATCCTGTGCCTGGTCGGCGCCCCCGGTGTGGGCAAGACTTCGCTCGGGCAGTCGATTGCGCGTGCGACCAACCGCAAGTTCATCCGCATGTCGCTCGGCGGGGTGCGTGACGAGGCCGAAATCCGCGGCCATCGCCGGACTTATATCGGTTCCATGCCCGGTAAAATCCTCCAGAACATGGCCAAGGTGGGTGTTCGTAACCCGTTGTTTTTATTGGACGAAGTGGACAAGATGGGGATGGATTTCCGGGGTGATCCGGCATCAGCGCTGCTCGAGGTGCTGGATCCCGAGCAGAACCATACCTTTGTCGATCACTATGCCGAAGTCGAGTATGACCTGTCCGACGTGATGTTCGTCGCGACCGCGAATACGCTGAACATTCCGCCGGCACTGCTCGACCGGATGGAAGTCATCCGGCTGTCGGGCTATACCGAGGACGAAAAAATCCACATCGCCCAGCATCACCTGCTGACCAAGACCATGGAGAACCATGGTTTGAAGGCAGAGGAACTGGTGGTATCGGAGAGCGCCCTGCGCGACATGGTGCGTTACTACACCCGCGAGGCGGGTGTGCGCAGCCTGGACCGTGAAATTTCAAAGATCTGCCGCAAGGTGGTGAAGGAACTCGTGCGTGCCGGGAAGGACCGGAAAATCGTGGTCAGTTCGCGCAATCTGGAGAAGTATCTCGGTGTGCGGCGCTATACCTTCGGCATCGCAGAGAAGAAGAACCAGATCGGTCAGGTCAATGGCCTGGCGTGGACCGAAGTCGGCGGCGAGCTGCTGTCGATCGAGGCGGCGACCATGCCCGGTAAGGGCAAGATGACGACCACCGGTAAACTCGGCGAAGTCATGCAGGAGTCGGTGCAGGCCGCGCTGTCGGTGGTGCGTGCCCGTTCGCAGCGCCTCGGCATACATCCGGATTTCTACCAGAAGCTGGACATGCACATCCATCTGCCGGAAGGCGCAACGCCGAAAGACGGGCCCAGCGCAGGCATCGGAATCTGTTCGGCCATGGTGTCGACCCTGACCGGGATACCGGTGCGTGCCGATGTCGCGATGACCGGCGAAATCACGCTGCGCGGCGAGGTGCTGCCGATCGGCGGATTGAAGGAGAAACTGCTGGCCGCGCACCGTGGCGGCATCAAGACGGTGCTGATTCCCGAGGAGAACGTCAAGGATCTCAAGGAGATTCCGGACAACGTCAAGAACCGCCTCGACATACACCCGGTCAAGTGGATCGACCAGGTGCTGGAGCTGGCGCTGGAACGCAAGCCGGAACCGCTGGCGGACGAGCAAAAGCTTGCGGTGCCGCCTGCCGGCGACAACGCTGCACCTGCCGCAATCAAGCATTGAGCGGCGAATTGCTGGAAATCAGCGGCGGGTTAGGCTAAAATCCGCCCCTTTGTTCCGGCAGGGTGTCTTCGGGTGCTTAGCTCAGCTGGTAGAGCGTCGCCCTTACAAGGCGAATGTCGGCGGTTCGATCCCGTCAGCACCCACCAGTCATTGCAGTGATGCATGCGGTTTGCATTAAGCATGTTGCACGTTGAATTTGGAGTGGTAGTTCAGTTG
>JAOUIN010000304.1 GCA_029883965.1 Betaproteobacteria bacterium | reverse complement strand
CCACCCCCCTGTCGACAAGGAGCTAGACATGAAACGGTTATTACTGGCAGCAATGGCATTGGCGATACTCGCCGCCTGCAGCAGCACCCCCACGAAGGAACAGGACGGCGCCGCCGTCGAAGACCGCAGCGGCGCCACCGCGGCGCAACAGCCTGCGAAACCGCCGGCAGCCACGGGTCCGACTGCAACGCCGCTCGGCTCCACCGGTGTCGGGGGTAATCCACTGAAGGACCCGTCCAACATTCTGTCCAAGCGCAGCGTGTTTTTCGAGCTGGACAGCAACATTGTGAAAGACGAGTTCAAGCCGCTGGTATCGGCGCACGCGCGTTATCTGCAGCAGAACCGCGCCATGAAAATGACCATTCAGGGAAATGCCGACGAACGCGGCAGCCGTGAATACAACCTCGCACTGGGCCAGCGGCGGGCGGATGCCGTCAAGCAGATGATGCAGTTGCTGGGCGCGCAAAGTGAACAGATCGAGACCGTCAGTTTCGGTGAGGAAAAACCCAGGGCCGCCGGTCATGATGAGGCCAGCTGGGCTGAGAACCGCCGCGCTGACATCGTATATCCCAACGACTGATACCGCGCATGACGATGTCCCGTAGTTTGCGTTTCGCAGGCGGGCTGCTGCTATGCGGTAGTCTGTTGGCCGCCGGGCAGGCAGTCGCCGGCATGTTTGACGACGAGATTGCACGCAAGCAGATCGCGGAGCAGCAGAAGCGGATCGACGAGATGCGGCAGCAGACTGACGGCATCAATGCCCGTCTGGCGAGGATAGAGGACGGGGTCAAATCCCAGCCGGTGCTGGCGCTGGTTTCCGAAATCGAGAAACTCCGCGAGGAGATTCGCGCATTGCGCGGGCAGGTTGAGGTGCTGGGTCACGACATCGAGGGTGTGTCCAAGCGACAGCGCGACATGTATGTCGATCTGGACCTGCGGTTGCGTCGCTTTGAGCAACCGGGCGCGCCGGCTGCGGGTGCCAAACCGGCCGGCGGGACCGATGCCGCGAAGGTTGCATCTGCGGCCCCGGTCAGCGGGGACGAGAACGATGTGTATGAACAGGCCCAGAACCAGCGCCGCATCGGCAATTACCAGGGGGCGATCAGTGCATTCCAGGGGTTCATCACGCGCTTTCCGAAAAGCGCGCTCGCGCCCCGCGCGCAGTACTGGATTGGTGACTCCTATTTCAACCTGCGTGATTTCAAGAACGCGATTGCCAGTCAGCAGAAACTGGTCGCAACGTATCCCGACAGTTCATCGGTGCCGGATGCCCTGCTGAATATGGCGAGTTCGCAACTGGAGGCCGGAGATAGCGTCGCCGCGCGCAAAACCATGGACAGCCTGATTGCGCGTTATCCGTCCTCCGAGGCGGCTGAGAAGGCGCGACGGCGTCTCGCCAATCTGCGTTGAGCGCCGTTCCGGGCGTATCGCCGGCGGTCCTGTCCCGGTGTCTCCAGTGAACCAAGTCGTCACCGAATCCTCCGGCGTCGCAAATCCGACCGCGACGGCGCTGCGTGTCACCGAGATTTTTCTCTCGCTCCAGGGGGAAACCAGCCGTGTCGGCCTGCCGACGGTTTTTGTGAGGCTGACCGGATGTCCGCTGCGCTGTGGCTACTGTGATACCGCTTACGCGTTTCACGGCGGTGAGTCGCTGCAGCTTGACGACATCCTGCAGCGAGTCGCGGCATACGGCGTACGGCATGTCACGCTGACCGGGGGCGAGCCGCTGGCGCAAAAACATGCGCCTCTGCTGCTGCGGCAACTGGCCGATGCCGGATATTCAGTCTCGCTGGAAACCAGCGGCGCACTGGATGTCGCGGCGGTTGACACACGCATCGCGAAAATCCTGGACATCAAGACGCCGGGATCCGGCGAATGCGAGCGTAATCTCTGGTCGAATCTCGGCCACCTGACGCCGCATGACGAAATCAAGTTTGTAGTTTGTGACGAGAGTGACTACCTGTGGAGCCGGGACCAGTTGCAGACCCGTCGCCTCGATACCCTGTGCCCGGTGCTGTTTTCGCCGGTGCATGGCCGGCTCGAGCCGCGTTTGCTGGCGGACTGGATTGTGCGTGACAAACTGCCGGTCCGCATGCAGGTGCAACTGCACAAGCTGCTGTGGGGCGACACGCCGGGATACTGATCATGAGACCCAAAGCAGTTGTGCTGCTGTCCGGCGGACTGGATTCCGCCACCACGCTGGCGATTGCCCGCGAAGACGGCCGTGACAGTTATTGCCTGTCGATTGATTACGGCCAGAGACACCGTTCCGAACTGGACGCCGCTGCGCGGGTGGCGCAGTCGCTGGGAGCGGTTGCACATAAAGTGGTGCGCATCGATCTCGGTGCTGTCGGCGGCTCGGCACTGACTGACTCTTCGATCCCGGTGCCGGTATCCGGCGTGCAGCCCGGCATACCGGTGACCTATGTGCCGGCGCGTAACACGATCATGCTGGCGCTCGCGCTGGCATACGCAGAGGTCAGCGGCGCCGATCATATTTATTTCGGTGCCAATGCGGTCGATTATTCGGGTTATCCGGACTGCCGGCCGGATTACATGCGCGCTTTCGAGGCGCTCGCAAATCTTGCCACCAAGGCGGCGGTCGAAGGCCAGCCGCTGCGTTTGCACACGCCGATTATTGAACTGACCAAGGCCGACATCATTCGTCGCGGTACGGCGCTGGGCGTGGATTACGCACTCACGGTGTCGTGCTATCAGGCCGACGCTGATGGCCTTGCCTGCGGCGCCTGTGATTCGTGCAGGCTGCGACGGGCAGGTTTTGAGCAGGCCGGGATCGGCGATCCGACGCGCTACAGAAAATACATCAATAAAAACAATTAATTATCTGTATCTTGCAGGCGCACATTACACTGGGCGCTTATTTCCGCGGTGGTATTCGATTGCATAAAGCGGGCCACCAGGCCTGCACGCAGAAGGAGAGTGCATGGAATTCAACGTACATCATCAGGTGCTGATCGCGGTATTTGCCGTTGCCATGGTGCTGGGTGCCATCGTCAACAAGACCAATTTCTGCAC
>JAOUIN010000303.1 GCA_029883965.1 Betaproteobacteria bacterium | reverse complement strand
GTGAACGGGTACGACACCATGCGCGCGTTGAGCGCCTGCTCGATGCTCAGCGGTTCTTTTTCCCAGGCCTTGGGATTCAGCAGCGCCCATTTGCGCGCGGCGACAGCCACTTCGGCAAGGTGCTCGCGTTTGGTCCCGTACTGGTGCATGTGGCGCGCTGCCGCCATCGCATAGGCGCTGATCGGCAGAATTGGGCGGTACGGCGATTCGTAGGGATTGATTTCACGCGGACTGGCAGCGGCGCGCGATACCGAGCGCTGGGTGCTGCCGTAGGCAATGACCGCGACTTCGCACAGGCCCAACTGGATCGCCATCTGCGCATGCGCGACGTGGGTCATGAACGATGAGCCGCCGATTTGCGTGCCGTCGAACACCTTGGGCTTGATGCGCAGGTATTCGGCCAGCGACATGGGTCCCATGCGCACCTGGGTGGCGGCGACGAACAGTGCGTCGACGTCTTTCAGTTTCAGTCCGCAATCGTCCAGTGCGCGCATTGTCGCCTGTGCCATCAGGTCCACCGGTGATGTGTGCTGCGCCACCTGGCCCAGATCGGATTCCGCCGCGCCGACGACGGCGATGCTGCCGCGTTCAAGGCCGCTCATTTGGCGTCTCCCGCAGGCGTGAACACCGGATAGGGCAGGGTCTTGTCGTCGCCGGGGTGCACCTTGAATTTGACGCGCATGCCGATCTTCACGTCCATTGCATCGATGTCCTCGACACGGCTCATCAGACGATAGCCTTCATCCATATCGATCATTGCGACGTTCAGCGGCGCCTCGCCCTTGTAATAGATGACCGTGGTGGTGTACACGGTGCCGAGTCCCTTGGATACGCGCCATTCGATGTTGGCGCTGCCGGTTTCCGGGGCAATCGCGCGCGGATAGAAAAACGCCTTGTTGTTGTCCTTGTTCACCTGGTAGGCGAGTTCGCCCTTTTTGAGGTGCTCGACGTAGGTGCCGAGCGGTGACTGTTTCATCAGATCAATCATCGGTGTTTCCTTAGTCTATGGAACTGTGGTTTTCAGATAACTGCATCATGCGGCCTGTGCTGCTGAGCGTTGTGTGTCGAGAAATTCCAGCGCGGCCTCGGCGCAGCGGTCGGGATAAGCACCTGCCGCGTGCCAGGCATCGCCTTCGAGCACCAGCAGCTTTGCCGATTTCACTTTGCCCACCCATGCTTTTACACCATCCACGGAACGCAGGCCGCTGCCCGTCGTGGTGATGATCAGCGTCGGGCAGGTGATGCGTTCGACATCGGCGCGGATGTCGAGTTTGGGCACCCAGCGCAGGTAGCCCTGCAGCGTTGACAGCGGGGTTTTCCCCTGCAGGTTGTTGACCCACCAGTCGATCTCGGCCTGCGAGGCTGCGCTGCCGAGCCGCCCCTGCATGGTGTGCCGCGCCCAGTCGAGAACGCCTTTGCTGTTGATGTGTTTGACCCAGTCGTCGACACCGGCGGCGGGCAGCACCGGTGGCGTTACCCCGATCAATGTCTCTACCAGAGCGGGGCGGTTGGCCGCCATCGCCAGCGCCATCGAACCGCCGCTCTTGGCGCCGGCGAGATGCACCCGTTGGCAGCCGAGGTGTCTGATCAAGGCTTCAATGTCGTCGAGCAGTTCATCCATGGACCATTCGTGTTCCGCAGGCATGGCCGTGGATCGGCCGAAGCCGCGCAGATCGATGCGCACCACGCGGTAGCGGCGCATGAAATGCGGCACCCACGCGCGCCACGCTTCGCCCGACTCGGCGAGACCGTGCACGAACAATACGGTTTCCGGGGTCGTCCAAGGATCGGTGCAGTCGTCGATGGTGTAGAAAATGCTGCAGCCGTCGGGGCGTTTGAGGGTATGTTCCATGAGTGGTTATCCTGATTTCGTCATTCTGCGCAATAAGGTGCTGTCATTCCGGATTTGCAGGGCATCAGGATTTTTTCCGTTCTTCCAGCCCGAAATCGATCAGCGCCTGTGCGCGCAGCTTGTTCTTCTGCACCTTGGCGCTGCCGGTCATGCCGATTTTTTCGAAACTGTCGACGATTTTCAGGTAACGCGGTACTCGGAAATTCGCCAGCCGCTCCTTGCTCCACGCAATGATCTCTTCCGGAGTTGCCGTGCCGCCTTCATTGAGGATCACGTAGGCCGCGGGCACTTCGATCAGCCGCGGGTCGGGCACGCCGACGACCTGTGCCTGCTTGATTTCGGGGTGTTTGTGCAGCACGTCTTCGACTTCAGCGGGCGCAACGTTTTCGCCGCCAACGCGGAACACGTCCTTGATGCGGGTGAGGAACTTGAGGCGACGGTCTTCATCCATGATGCCGAGGTCCCCGGTATGCAGCCAGCCGCCGGCGTCTATGGTTTTTGCGGTTTCCGCAGGCATTTTGTAATAACCCTGCATCACGCTCCAGCCGCGCACCTGGATCTCGCCGCTTTTGCCGGCGGGCTGGACCGCGCCGGTTTCGGGATCGACGATCCGTACCTCGACGTCGTCGAGTACATGCGCCCAGCCCTCGATGCGTTTTTCGAGGTCGTCGTCGTACCGCGACATGCACACATTGGGCGATGCTTCCGACAGGCCATAGGCCTGGCACAGGCCCTTCATGCCCATCTGCTCAACCACCCGGCGCGAAACCTCGGGCCCACAGGACACCCAGCCGTTGCGCAGCTTGAGCGGATATTTACCGAAATTCGGATGATTCAGCATCATCAGGAACATGGTGTCATTGCCCGAGGTGTGCGTGCATTCCTCGCTCCACATGGTCGCCAGCGCTTCCTCAGGCTCGAACGTGGGTGAGGACAGCAGGCAGGCGCCCGTGGTCAGGGCTGCAAGCAGTGACAGCGTAGTGCCGGCAACATGGTAGAACGGTCGCGCGCTGTAATAGTGATCTTTGGCCCTGAGGTGGAAGCGGGCGGCGACGTGGGTCGCGTTTCGCAGCATGTTGTCATGGCTCAGCATCACGCCCTTGGGGTGCGACGTCGTGCCTGATGTGAATTGCATCAGCAGCACGTCATCGGGTTTCACGTCCGGCGGGTATGCTTCTTCGTAAGTGGCG
>JAOUIN010000046.1 GCA_029883965.1 Betaproteobacteria bacterium | reverse complement strand
TCCGATCTCGGTCGAGCGTGATGTCCGCACCGGGTTGACCTGGTCGATGGCAATCGCCGGCGGGATGCCTTCAATGGCATCAACCTGCGGTCGGTCCTGGCGATCGAGGAACTGGCGCGCGTACGGCGAAAAGGTCTCGACATAACGCCGCTGGCCCTCGGCATACAGGGTGTCGAACACCAGTGATGACTTGCCGCTGCCCGACACGCCGGTGACGACGATCAACTCATGCAGCGGTAAGTCAAGATTGAGGTTCTTGAGGTTATTCTGGCGCGCGCCGCGGATGATGATGTGATTGCTGCGATATGCGGGCGTATCCATGCGCTGGGAGAGTGCTTTCGGGGTTTAACGCGGGTGACACAACCGCAGGCGATGCCCCGACTGCCGTCCGCAAAAAAACTATAGGCGATTGTAGCGGGTTTTAACGCCGTGTTTGCCGTCGGCCTGTTGGCTCACAAGAGTTTCAATCCAGACGAATCGGTGAAATCGAGGGCGCTTCCCGGTGGGCGCACCAGAGTGCCGCGCTGACCGCTGAGGATGGAAACGGCGTCATCGAGCAGGCCGATGCCGGAATAACTACCGCCCGACTCAATAAAGCGGCAAGCCGCCTCTACTTTGGGTTTCATGGAGCCCGCGGTGAAATTCAGTGAGCGTAGTTCTTCTGCGGTGGTCTCGCAGATCGGTTCCGCGCCTTTCTCGTGCCAATTGCGGTACACGGCCGCTACATCGGTCAGTAGCAGTAAGGCATCTGCGCCGACCTGATGGGCAAGAAGTGCTGCGGAGAGGTCCTTGTCGACCACCGCCTCAACGCCTTTTACGGCACCTTCCTTGGATACGGTCACCGGAATGCCGCCACCCCCCGCACACACCACCAGCACGCCAGCCTTGATCAGCAGACGGATCACCGGTAACTCCAGAAAACGCAGCGGCTCGGGCGAAGGCACCACACGTCGCCATCGCGCGCCATCGGGCACGATCTTCCATCCATGTTCATCGGCGAGGTGCTCGGCTTTCTGTTGTTCCAGCAGCGGGCCGATCATCTTGGCGGGATTGCGGAACGCGGCATCGGCACGGCTGACTTCAACCTGCGTCAGAAGCGTGACTATATGACGCGTGGGCAGCAGACTGCGCAATTCGCGTTCAATGAGGTAGCCGATCATGCCTTCGGTTTCGGCGCCGAGCAGGTCCAATGGATAAGGCTCGACGCCGGCATAAGCCTCGCCTTGCATCGCCAGCAGGCCTACTTGCGGAGCACTGCCATGGGTGACGATGACATCGTGGACGCGTGCAATCGCTGCAATACCCATTGCGACATGGGCAATATTGTTTTTAAGAATCTCGGAATTAAGCGGTTCACCGCGCTTGGCCAGCGCGGCGCCGCCGAGAGCGACGACTACTTTCATCGAAAAATCTCCGGCACGGGCAGACACCATGACCTAGGGTAACCCCGGTCCTGAGCATGGGCTGATTGTACTCAGGCTGCTACGTCGCGGTTTGTTTTACATCAAACTCCGGGTGGACATAGACTGGTACGCAGAATCCGCAATTTGCCGGGTTAAGATGGCGCAACGGGAGGATTGAAAATGAAAGCGATGTTGTTAAAAGGCAAGAATCAGCCGCTCGTGCTGGACAACGTGCCGGACCCGGTGCCGGGTCCCGGCGAAGCGGTTGTGCGGGTGCTTGCCTGCGGTGCGGGACTGACAATCCATCATGCGCGCGCGGGACGCCTGCCGATCCAGTATCCGCGCATCCTCGGCCACGAAATCACTGGAGTAGTCACCGCCACGGGTGCCGGTGTCACCGACCTGAAGAACGGCGACGCCGTGACCGCGTACTTTTACCTGACCTGCGGCCACTGCTACTGGTGTCGCATCAACCGCGAGACGCTGTGCGATAACTTCGGGGGTTATGTCGGGCGCGAATGCGACGGCGGTTATGCCGAGTACGTCAAATTGCCGGCGCAGAATTTCATCAAACTGCCCGAGGGCATGGACTGGAAAAAACATCCGGCCGAGATCGGCGTGATCTGCGATGCCATTGCCACGCCACTGAAGATCACGCGCAAGGCGCGCGTGACGCCGACCGATACGGTTGCAGTGATCGGCGCCGGTGGCGGCCTCGGCGTACACATGCTGATGGTTGCGCGCTGGGCGCATGCGCGCAAGGTGATCGCGGTGGACTCCAGAGCCGCCAAATTTGAAACCTGCCTCAAGGTCGGCGCGGATTCGACCATCGATGCTTCCGAGGGCAAGGTCGCGCAGCAGCTGATAGAACAGACTGCCGGCCGCGGCGCCGACGTGATTTTCGATTTTGTCTGCACCAAAGAGACCATCGAATCCTCGGTCGCGGGCCTCAACAAGGGCGGGCGGCTGGTGCTGCTCGCGGGCAGCGGTCAGCGCTTCGATGCCGACGGACCGGCGATCATGCGCAAGGAAATCGAAGTCATGGGCAGCCGCTATGCGACCAAGCAGGAAGTGATCGAATCGCTGGAGCTGGTGGCCCGCGGTGATTTGTGGCCGCTGGTAACGGAAAAAGTGCCGTTCACCGAAGCCGAGGCCATTCACCAGCGGCTGGAGGTCGGCGCCATCACCGGACGCGCGGCATTGCTGATGTCATAGGCCGCGGCCGGGATGATTTTCCGGGTTGGCCTGCCTTCAGTCCTGCGGGGGCGGCCGGTCCGGCTCGCCATTGACAAAGCGCATGAGCAGTTCATTGAACCGCGCCGGCTCGTCGGCAAACAGCGCATGGCCGGCTTCATCGAAAATCTCGATTCGGGTTGCCGGGCGGTTTTGCTGCAGCGACCGGGCCTGTGCTGCAAACTGGGCGCTGACCGCGTACAGCAGCGGCTTCGGGAAAGCCCACACGATATCGCGCCAGTGTGTCCGCGGTGTGCCCTGCGGAAAGATGGACAGGCTAGCATCCAGCGGCATGCGCAGTGCCGCGGTTGTCATGGTTTCAAGCTCAGACTCGGTGCGCGTTGCGCCAAAAATGCCGCGCACGAAATCCTCCACTGCGGCCTGGCGGTCCTGCTTGATCGTTTCACGGAAGCCCGGCCCGGCTGCGGGATCGGGTTCCGGATCCTCGCCCACTGAACTGTCCACCAGCACCAGCGCGTCCACTGCGGCATGGCCGTCGCGATGCACGTACTGCAGGGCTTCAAGCGCACCCAGAGACCAGCCCACCAGCACGACACGCGGATAACGCGCAACGAACTCGCGTATGTCTGTCGCCCGCCGCTCGATGGAATAGCCGCTGGCGGCAACTTCGGATTCGCCCTGGCCGCGCGGATCGAGCGCGGCGACGCAATGCGTTGTGCCCAGCATACGCAATTGTTCGCGCCAGACATCGGCCGGCATGGACCAGCCGGGAATGAATGCGATTACCGGCGACGGGGCGTCCTGCATTGACACCTCCGGCGGGCAGGCTTCGAGCACATGCAGCCGCACGCCGTCGCTGGTTACGAAGCTGCTGCCGTAAATCGGGGTATCCATGCTGGAAGCGGCTCCCGTGTGCGCGGCAGCCAACATTGCCGCCAACGTCAGTATTGCAATCCGTACGACGCTTGCCCCGCTAACGTCGGTCTGCCGCCGGCTGTCCGGCACCCGGTGGACGGCGGCCGACCATCAGGTTGGATCGCTCGCCATCCGCATTACGGAAGTAGCCGAAGCGGAACGGCAGCGGTTTCGGTTTTCCGGCCGCATAGAAATCCGCCAGTGCCGGCTGGAATTGCTTCTCGAACGGCGGGATCGGCACGACGTAGGTGCCGTAAACCCGCATGTCCCAGCCGCGCCTGCTCAACTGGTTGAAGGGCACGCCGGTGTCGTCCTGTAGCAGGAAGGCGCTCGTGTCCAGCAACAGTGTGCGTATTTTCCGGAATTCGGTAATGTGCATCAGATACGAGGCTGCTTTGACCAGTGTCGTTGTCGGTGCCAGTCCGCGCAGATACTTCTCGAAATCCGGATAGTCGGCGAGGCCCGTGTCCGAGGCGTCCAGCGAATAGTAGATCAGGCGCTTGGTTTTCGGCGAACCCCGCATACGGTAATCGATGGCTACGCCGTCGAGGTCGCGCTTGCCCCCGGTCGCACGCGGGAATGGCGATGGACCCACGGCGATGACCTCGGCGCCTGCCAGCACCATCGAAATCGTCAGCACCGGAACCACGCCCTTCAGCAGGCTCTCTTTCGACTTCAGATCCAGCCGCATCGTCGACGTGACGAAATAGTTGCGTTCGAACAGGTTGACCATTGCCCGGCGCACATCCGCGAGCAGTTTTGCGAACTCCGGTGGCTTCATTGCGGCGACATCGGGCATGACGCCCACCGGCTCCAGGCCGAAGAGCACATAGGTGTCGCAGTCAGGGAACAGTACGTGGGCGTTGAGGAAGTCCGGTCCGCTGAACGGATAGAACAGCGTGTTGCCGACGGGGCAGCCTTTAGGTAGTTCGGTATTGCGCCAGGTTTTCATCGCTGCGAGCTGACCGTCGCGCGGGCCCGCCCAGGACGACTGGAGGGTGCTGCTGTGGGCGATCCAGGCTTTTGTGCGTGCCAGTCTCGCGTGGTCCGCATGCGACGGCGGCACACCCGCGAGCAGGCGTGCGGTCGAATCAATGGGGCTGGCCTGCGACGGCGCGGGAAGGGACGCTGCCGGAGCGGGGGCAGGAGCGGCAGCCGGAGCGGTGGCGGGAGCAGAGGCAGGAGCAGTGCCTTGCGGGACGGTGCCCAACGCTAAGCAGGTGCCGGAAATCAGAAATCCGCATGCCACTGCAAACAGCCGGTGCCGCTTGCTTCTTGTCATCGTGGCGGTCTTATCCATGGGAATATCCTGACAGCACGGTCACGTGCATCGGCTGCCGCCATGTCCAGGGCAGGGTCATTGAGAATCTTGTCATCATGTTCTTATAGGCTCGTGAACGTTCATTGGTGCCGATGTGGTGAGACCTGTTGCCGGCGCATGTGCTCGTCATCATGTGGTCCAGGCGGCCGACGGGCGACGCCGCGCAGTTTACAATGCCTGCTCTGCAGGGCAAAAGGCATTTTTCGCGGTCAGCCCGGGACTGCAAATCAACATCGGCACGGAATTCACCGCCTGATTGCGGCGTGCGACGTCGGAGCCGAACGCAAATGAAGGGTATTCACCATGAACTCGTCGCGCATTTACGTCGCCGTTTTGTCCATATTCCTCGTGCTGCCGGGCATGGCGCTGTCCCTGCACGCTGCCGCCCAGGGGTATCCGGAGAAGGCCGTGCGCGTCGTCGTGCCGTTTCCGGCCGGCGGTGCTGCCGATATCGTCGCGCGTCATGTCACCACCAGGCTGGCGGAGGTCATCGGCCAGCAAGTCGTCGTCGATAATCGCGGTGGCGCCGGCGGCTCGATCGGCGCCGATAATGTTGCGCGCGCAGCACCGGACGGCTACAGCCTGCTGTTTGCCTCTTCGAGCGTGCTGTCGATCAATCCGCATCTCGGTGCCAAGACGTCCTACGACATCCTGCGCAGTTTCACGCCAGTCGTGCTGATCGGCCACGCGCCCAACGTGCTGACCGTGCATCCGTCGGTGCCCGCTAAATCGGTCCGAGACCTGATCGCGATTGCAAAGGCGAAGCCCGACGCGCTGGCTTATGCCTCGAACGGCGCCGGCACGCTGAGCCACCTGACCGGCGAACTGTTTTCGCAGCGCGCCGGCGTAAAAATGCTGCATGTCCCGTACAAGGGCGGCGCGCCGGCAGTGATCGACACTGTTGCGGGCAATGTATCGGTGTTGTTTGCGGCATTTCCGACCGTGTCGGGCCAGGTGCGCGCCGGCCGCCTGAAGGCGCTCGCGGTCACCAGCGCCAAACGTATTGCCATTGCCCCCGAACTCCCGACCGTAGCTGAGGCTGCCCTGAAGGGATTTGAATCCAGCCAGTGGTGGGGGCTCTACGGCCCGGCAGGCCTGCCGGCGCCGGTGGTCGACAAGCTTAACGCCGCTTCGAATAAGGTGCTCGCGACCGACGACATCAGGAAACATCTGGCGGCCGATGGTGCTGCCCCTGCCGGCGGCACTCCGGCTGAACTCGCTGCCTTCCACAAGGCGGATTACGATAAGTGGGGTGCCGTGATGGCCAAGGCCGGCCTCAAGAAAAACTGATATGGCAATTGATCCGGCAGGGGCCATTCATG
The DNA here is from genome assembly GCA_029883965.1 of Betaproteobacteria bacterium. Lineage (GTDB taxonomy): Bacteria > Pseudomonadota > Gammaproteobacteria > Burkholderiales > SG8-41. The sequence continues at coordinate 6,090 of JAOUIN010000046.1, read as the reverse complement.
GATAACAGTGCAAATCCGAATACAGTCGTTAACGCGACCGGGCAGTTTGCCGGTTTCGCCGCCGGACTGACGTATGCTGCCCTGCCCGAAACGGTCAAGGAACACCTGTTCTGTTTTTTGCTCGACTACTTGCGCGTGGCGTCGCTGGGCCAGCGCATGAGCTGGAGCGCGTGGGCGACCAATCTCGCGCGTGAACTCGGTGGCAGCGCCCATTCAACGGTGCTGTTCTCCACCGACCGTACCGATCCCGAACGCGCGACCTTCGTCAACACCACGTATGCCGGCAGTATCGATGCCGACGACGTGCACGTGGGCTCGATGCTGCATCCCGGCTGTATCGTGATTTCGGCGGCACTGGCGGTGGGCGAGGCGCGCCATCTGTCCGGCGAGCGCATCCTCGCGGCTATTGCCGCTGGCTACGAAAACATGATCCGCATCGGCCTCTCGATTCAGCCCTCGCATTTCAAGCGCGGCTTCCAGAGCACTGCCACCTGTGGCGGCTTCGGCGCGGCGACGGCGGCGGCGAGTTTGCTGTTCACGGGCAATGACCGAGTCCGGCGCATTGCTGAAACCATAGGCCTTGCCGCCTCGTTCAGCGGCGGGCTGACGCAGTTCTATCACTCGGGATCCACGGTTAAACGCATTCATGCCGCCCATGCCGCGGGCGAAGGGGTACACGCGGCGCTGCTCGCAGAAGCGGGTTTCTCGGGGCCCGCCGACATACTCGAAGGGCGAGACGGGTTTGCCCGTGCCTACGCCGACGGCCACGATTTCGGCAAGGGGCTGGACAGCATTGGCACCACCTGGCGGCTGCTCGAAACGGCGATCAAGCCGCACGCGTGCAGCGCACGTGTACTGTCGGCGGTCGAAGCCACCGCGGAACTGTGTCGCGAACACCAGCTTATGCTGGCCGACATCCGGGCTGTCCGCGTCGGTATCCCGAAAATCATCCAGGGGCGGCTGACCACGCCTGCCCCGGCTGATATCCAGGCCGCGCAGATGAGCCTGCCGTTCTGCATGGCGATGGTGCTCAACCGCGGACGCGAACTCGATCCGGGTTTTACGATGAACGTGGATGATTTCGAAGCCACGCTGCACGATGAAAACGTGATGGCGACCGCGCGACGGGTCGAATGCGTACTCGATGACGAAGCCGAGCGCGTGAGCACCGAGCAATCGGTGGGCGCCAAGGTCACGCTGACGCTGCAGTCGGGAAAAACCGTCGAACGCTTCATCGAGGCCCCGAAGGGCAGCGCGTCGCGGCCGTTCACCGTAGACGACCACGTTGCGCGGTTCAAGCAGGAAATGGGCAAGCGTTTCTCGGCGGTGCAGGTTGCATCCCTGCTCGAAGAGCTGCGCGGCTTCGCCAACGCGCGCAATCCCGACCGGTTGATGCAACTGTTGGCCGGAAAACCCTGATGTCCGGCCCGTTGCGATGGCTATACTGAAGCTGCCCGACTGCGAACTGTATTACCGGGTCGATGATTTTGCTGATCCCTGGCGGCCGCACGACACCGTGCTGATGCTTCACGGCAATGCCGAAAGCAGCCTTGCGTGGTATGCGTGGGTGCCGGTGCTGGCGCGTGAAATGCGTGTGCTGCGGCCCGACATGCGCGGCTACGGGCAGTCGACGCCGATGCCGCGCGAATACGAATGGACGCTGGACAAGGTGATCGACGATTACTGCCGGCTGCTCGACCACCTCGGGATCGAACGTGTTCACCTTGTCGCCGCAAAAATCGGCGGCACCATCGCTCGCGCCTTTGCTGCGCGCCGGCCGGAACGGATCAAAACGCTGACTGTGGTGGGCACACCACAGGCGCTGCGCCCCGGTGCCGAGAACATACCCGCGCTGATCGAAGAGTTTGAAACCAAGGGCGCGGAACACTGGGCGCGACGCACGATGGCCGGACGGCTCGGGGAGCATTTTCCTGATGAAGGCGTGGAATGGTGGACCCGATTCATGGGTCGCGCGCCGGTGTCGTCGCTGATCGGCTTCAACCGCGGCATCAACTACGCAGATATCCGCGCCGACCTGCCGAAAATAAAATGCCCGACGCTGGTAATCACCACTGAAGAAAGCGGCCTGGGCACCGTCGAGCGCACGCGCGAGTGGCAGGAGCAAATCTCCGATTCACGGTTGCTCGTGCTGCCCGGCAAGTCCTATCACGTTGCGGCGAGCGATGCGGTGGCGTGTGCGCAGGCAACGCTGGACTTCATCCGGGAAGCCTGAGCAGATGCAGCGTTAAACGCTGCCCCTGGCCGATGCGGTGCTGACTCATTCGCGTGTGTGCCGGGACCATGCGGACCGAGGTAATTATCGTCCTGTTGAATGCCCGGGGAGCCGCTCTTTGCTTTTTGTGCAATGCTGGTTAATCTCTTGGATCAATCCACTGTGGTTGTGCTGTAACTTTCGCTATTCGTTCATCAGGAGGAGCCTGCCGTGAAAATCAAGAACATCAGGGCGTCGCTGCATCACCTGATTGTCAATGTCCCGCTGTTCGACAAGCCGACGGTGTCGCGAAAGTTTGTGTTCTGCACTGTCGAAATTGATACCGGCATTGTCGGCCACGGTCTGTGCGGCGGGCAGTATCTGGGCGCGTCGATTGTCACCGCGATCAACCGTGATCTGAAGGACGCGGTGCTCGGCATGGACCCGCGTGACACCGAGGCCATTCACGACCACGTATGGTGGAAGCTTAATAACCGTGCCATGACCGGGGTGGTAACGACGGCGCTGTCGGCTTTCGACATCGCCTGCTGGGACATCCACGGCAAGCACAACGGCCGCAGCATCGCGCAGCTGCTGGGCGGGCACAGCAACAGTGCCGAAATCTATGTCACCTTCGGGTTCAAGCAGTATTCCATCGAGCAACTGGTCGAGGCCGCGAAGCTGCAGGTCAAGGCGGGCACGCAGCGCCTGAAAATGGTGGTCGGCGACGGTACCGCGAGCTGGCGCGAGGACGCGGCGCGGGTGCGCGCGGTGCGCGACGCGATCGGTGACGACCGTGACCTGATGATCGACGCCAATTACATGTTCAGCCCGCTCGAGGCGAAGATGCTGTGCCGCGCGATCGAGGACTGCAACCTGACCTGGTTCGAAGAACCCGTGTACGCCATCGATGCGCGCAACCTCGCTGAACTCAAGCGCGAAACGCGCATTCCCTTCGCCGCCGGGCAGATGACGGGCAATCGCTGGCGCTTCAAGGAGCTGATCGCTGCCGGCGCTGTCGACATCGTGCAGCCCAATCCCTGCTACAGCGGCGGATACACCGAGACGCAGAAAGTCGCGCACATGGCGCAGGCGTTCAATCTGCCGATCGCCAACGGCGGCGGCTGGCCGCTGCACAACATGCATTCCATCGCCGGGTTGATGAACGGCCTGTGGGTGGAGTTCCATCTCGGCATGCAGGCGGTCGGTGAAGCCATTTTCATCAATCCGCCGCAGCCCGAGAACAACCGCATCAAGATCCCCGACGCGCCGGGTCTGGGCTTCGAGCCCAACTACGACGTGCTCAAGGATTGCAAAATCGATTGAGCGAACCGCGCAGCCCGGCTACCGCGGCGGTGCGGCTTCCTTCTTGGAGCAGGTGTTGATGCCCAGCATGGCGTACGGCGGGCAGTAGCCGAAGATCGCGGTGGTGATCGGTATCAGCCCGACCAGGCCCCACCAGCGGGCATTGCCTTCCAGAAACAGGATCAGGCTCAGTATTGCCAGGCCGGCGATAATACGGATGACGCGTTCGGTGTTGCCGATGTTCTTGGTCATGATGTCTTCTCCGGGTTCGATGAAGCGTGTGTCTCGAATGATCATACGCCGCTACGGCAGCGCCGCAGCAGGACGCGTGTGCACCTGAATATAATGAACATTCCCGCCCGAACCTTTGATCTGGATCAGCACCGATGTCATGACCCCATCACAGCCCAACAATCCGCTGCACGGCATCACGCTCGAGCAGATGCTCACCGAACTCGCTGCGAATCCGGGCTGGGCGGCGATGGGCGACGCCATCCCCATCCGCTGCTTCACCCATGAACCCAGCATTGCGTCCAGCCTGAAATTCCTGCGACGCACGCCGTGGGCGCGGGCGAAAGTGGAGGCGCTGTACCTGCAGCAAAAGGCCGGTTGATCGAGTAAAGTCGGTCTTTGATCAATTTGAGGACACAGGGATGAAATTCGGCCGCTTCCAGCATCAATCCCGCAGCTTCTACGGCATCGTCGAAGGTGATCGTGTCGATGAACTCGACGGCTCACCGTTCGCGACCTGGAAAACCAATGGCAAGACACACGCGCTGTCCGCGGTCAAAACCCTGATCCCGTGCGAGCCGCGCAACTTCTACTGCGCGGGACTGAACTATGCCGCGCATATCGAATGGGCGGCCAAACGCAAGGGCCTGCCAGTGAAAATGCCGGAGAAGGCCGACGTCGGATACCGGTCCAACAACGCGCTCGCGGCGACCGGCGAGGCCATCGTCATTCCCGCCGATTCCACCGGCCCGGTGCAGTTCGAGGGCGAACTGGTGGCGGTGGTGGGCAAGACCGCGAAACATCTCACCGAAGCCAGCGCGCTGTCGTGCATCCTCGGTTACACGCTGGGCAACGATGTCAGCGAGCGCAGCTGGCAGAAATCCGATCGTACATTGTGGCGCGCCAAGAATTGCGACACCTGGAAACCCATGGGCCCGTACATTGCCACCGGTCTTGATCCGATGAACCTCGATGTCGAGATTCACATCAACGGCAAGCGCGTCGCCGGCTACAACACGTCGAAGATGATTTTCTCGGCGCAGCACTACATCGCCGAAATTACCAAATACATGACGCTGCATCCCGGCGACGTGATCTGGCTCGGCACTGACGACGCCACCGAACCCGATCTCAAGGACGGCGACGTGTGCGAGATCATCCAGAAGGATATCGGGGTGTTGCGCAGCCCGGTGGTGCGTGCCAAGGCCTGAGTCTTATGCGTCGCCGCCTCCCGAGGCGATCCGCAGTATCAATCCAACAGGAAGTGTGCTGATGAGCAAACCCGTGTGTCTGCTGTGGCTGGACGATTTCAAAGTGTACGAACAAATCCTCGCGCGCGCGGGGCTGGCGGATCGTTTCGAGCTGCACGGCGTCAAGCGCGACGGCAAGCCGCCCGAGGACATCCTCCCGCGCGTGGAGGTGCTGGCCGGATGGCATCATGGCGGCTGCCTCGCGCGCATGCCGAAGCTGCGCTGGATCCAGGCGATGACCGCGGGCGTCGAGTCCTGGGTCGGTGCCCCGGGCCTGCGCGACGACGTGGTGCTGTGCTGCGCGCGCGGTTCGCACCGCCACTCGATGTCCGAGAATATCCTCGGCGCGCTGTTCCACCTGACCAAGCCGTACGCGGCTGTCGCGCTCGACCAGAAAGACAGCCGCTGGACACGGCGCCAGTCGACGTTGCTTGCGGGGCAGACGCTGGGCATCCTTGGTCTCGGCGCAATCGGGCAGGAGCTCGCGCGCAAGGCGGCGGCGCTCGACATGCGCGTGATCGGTACCAAACGCACCCCGGGTCCGGTGCCGCACGTGGAGCAGGTGTATTCAGGTGAACAGACCGCTGAAGTCCTGCGCCAGGCGGATTTTGTGGTGCTGCTGATGCCGGTGACACCCGAGACCGACAATTTCATCAATGCTGCGCGCCTGAAGATGATGAAGCCCGCGGCGTGGCTGCTCAACTTCGGTCGCGGTTCGCTGATCGTCGACGAAGACCTCATTGCCGCGGTGAACAACAAGACCATCGCCGGCGCCGTGCTCGACGTGTTTCGCGAAGAGCCGTTGCCGGCTTCACATCCCTTCTGGACCACTGCAAACATCCTCGTGCTGCCGCATATCGGCGGCGGCCATGCCGGACGCGGCGCGGTGGTCGCGGAGATCTTCGCTGACAACCTGCGGCGCTACGTTGCGGGCGACGCGTTTGCGACTGCGGTGGACCGCGCGCGCGGGTATTAGCGCGTTGCGGGCTCTCCCGGGGCGATGTAATTGTAAATAATTGATTATAAACGATATTTTGTCATTCTTCGCCCGGGGTGCCCGGGCGGCGTGACGGTCCCGGGGCCGCCGGCACG
>JAOUIN010000302.1 GCA_029883965.1 Betaproteobacteria bacterium | reverse complement strand
CCGCGCCCCTGCTGCGGCAGCACCAGCGTATCGCCCAGTTCATTGGCTGCGGCCTCCAGTAATCCCCATGCATGGCGATACGACAGCCCGGTCGCCTTTGAAGCGGCCTGCAGGTTGCCGTAACGGGCGATGGATTCCAGCAGCTTGACCAGCCGCGGTTCCATGGTCAGGCCCCCGATGGTCCAGCGGACTTCCCCGGAAATCTTCATGGATATGCTTCCTGTTGCATATTGTTAAGTTGTTTTATACGCATAAGATCAATGTCTTTCAAGTATTGCAAATAATTACATGAATAGTTTGGGGGAGGCATTTATTGCGGCCTGGCAGCTGCTTGCCGGCTTCGATGCAGAGCTGGCGCAGGTCGTGGGCCTGAGCCTGCAGGTCAGCATTACCGCAGTGCTGATCGCGACGCTGATCGGCCTGCCGCTGGGAGCGACCATCGCCGTCGAGCGGTTTCGCGGGCGGCAGATGCTGATCGTCCTGCTCAATGCACTGATGGGCCTGCCGCCGGTGGTGGTCGGCCTGCTGGTGTACCTGCTGCTGTCACGCGCCGGTCCGCTGGGCAGCCTGGGCATCCTGTTCACGCCCCAGGCCATGATCATCGCGCAGACGGTGCTGATTGCGCCGATCATAGCCGCGCTGTCGCGTCAGACCATTGAAGATGCCTGGCGCGAATACGAAGAGCAGTTGCGCTCGCTCGGTGCGCGCCGGCTGACGGCCGGCATGACTCTGATCTGGGACACGCGCTTCTCGCTGCTGACCATCGTCCTTGCGGGATTCGGCCGTGCCGTTGCCGAGGTCGGTGCAGTGATGATCGTCGGCGGCAATATCGACGGCGTCACGCGGGTCATGACCACGACGATTGCGCTCGAAACGAGCAAGGGCGACCTGCCGCTGGCACTGGGGCTGGGCATCGTGCTGATCAGCCTGGTGGTCGTGCTCAATGCGCTGGTTGCGGTCATCCGTGAAGCCGCGCTGCGGCGGTATGGCTGAGCATGCTGCCGCTCGAATTCAGTGATTTGTCGTATGCGGTGGGTGATACCCGCATCATCCGCGGCATTTCCGCGCGCATCGAAGCGGGTCCACGGACGGTGATCCTCGGTCCCAACGGTGCAGGAAAGAGTGTGCTGATGCGGCTGTGCCACGGTCTGCTGATACCCACCGGCGGTCGTATCACCTGGCATGGCGCCCGCAACGGCGATGTGCGGCGCCATCAGGCAATGGTGTTCCAGCGTCCGGTGATGCTGCGCCGGTCGGCGCTGGCCAATGTGGTGTACGGACTCGAGCTCGCCGGAAAATCGCGCCGCGAAAGCGGGCTGCGGGCCATGGACGTGCTCGAAGTCGTGGGTCTTGCGCCGTACGCGACGAGGCCGGCACGCGTGCTGTCCGGTGGTGAACAGCAAAGGCTGGCACTGGCGCGCGCGTGGGCACTCGGGCCCGAAGTGCTGTTTCTGGACGAGCCTACTGCGAATCTTGATCCGTCGGCGACGCATGACATTGAAAACATCATCAATGCGATTCACGCGTCCGGCACCAAGGTCATCATGACCACCCATAACCTGGGACAGGCGCGCCGCCTGGGCGACGAAATCCTGTTCATGAGCAACGGCCGGTTGATGGAGCACACGCCCATAGACCGGTTTTTTCGGGAACCCGCTTCGGCTGAAGCGGCGGCTTTCATCAAAGGAGAACTGCCATGGCAATAGTGCGAGGAGTGGTGCTGGCATTGACGTTGTTGGGTGTGCTGCAGGGGCCTGCGGCCTGGGCGCAGCAGAAGTCGATTGTGGTTGCATCGACGACTTCTACCGAGAACTCGGGTCTGTTCAAACACATCCTGCCGATTTTCAAGACCAAAACCGGGATTGACGTGCGCGTGGTCGCGCAGGGTACCGGGCAGGCGCTGGATACCGGAAAGCGCGGTGATGCCGATGTGGTGTTCGTGCACGACAAGGTCAAGGAACTGGCGCTGGTGAAGGAGGGCGCATTCGTCAATCGCAATGACGTGATGTACAACGACTTTGTCGTCGTCGGTCCCAAATCCGATCCCGCCAAGATTGTCGGCAGCAAGGACGTGACTGCGGCGTTGAAGGCGATCTCCGCAGCTAAAGCGCCATTTGCGTCACGTGGTGACAAGAGCGGCACCCACGCCGCCGAGCTGCGCCTCTGGCAAGCCGCCGGTGTTGACGTCGCAAGCGGCAAGGGCGGCTGGTATCGCGAGACCGGCTCGGGCATGGGCGCGACGCTGAACACCGCATCGGGCATGAACGCCTATGCGTTGACCGATCGCGGCACCTGGCTGTCGTTCAAGAATCGCGGGGATCTGACCATTGTTGTCGAAGGCGACAAGCGCTTGTTCAACCAGTATGGGGTGATGCTGGTCAATCCGGCCAGACATTCGCATGTGAAAAAGGAGTTGGGGCAGTCTTTCATCGACTGGCTGGTTTCCGCGGACGGACAGAAAAGCATCGCGAATTACAAAATCGGAGGTGAGCAACTGTTTTTCCCGAACGCCGGCCGCTAGAGCCTTGCGGTATGCTGCAGTAGACGTGATTCGGGGAAAACGGCATTGAACGCATCGGCATTGGCGCCTGGCCGCGCGCCGGCACTGACCATCGCGGCCGCGGCCTGCGGGTTGCTGTTCATCGTCGCGGTGGCATTCGCGACGGGGCAGTATCCGGTACGCAGCGGCGATCTGCTGCGCGTGCTCTGGTCCTGGGCCGGCGGTGCACCGCATGGGCTGGATCCGACCATCGATACCGTCGTGCTGCAGATTCGCGGGCCGCGCGTGATCGCGGCACTTCTGGTGGGCGCCGCGCTGGCTGCTGCGGGTGCGGCCTATCAAAGCCTGTTCCGCAATCCGCTGGTGTCGCCGGACATTCTGGGTGTATCGGCCGGTGCCGCAGTCGGCGCCGTGCTGGGCATCTTTCTGTCGCTGGGCGTGGTGGCGATGCAGTCCCTGGCGTTTTCCGGCGGCCTCGCCGCGGTTGGCATGGTTTATCTGGTGGCGAAAGCCGTGCGCGGCCACGATCCGCTGCTGGTACTCGTACTGGCCGGC
>JAOUIN010000301.1 GCA_029883965.1 Betaproteobacteria bacterium | reverse complement strand
GAACGAGGCGCAGGCGCAGGCTGATGCCATTGACGTTGATTTCCTGTGGCAGTGTTGCGGCGCTGATGAATTCTCGTATGAAGGGCTCGCGCGCGAATATTACGGGCATGCTCCCGATGCGCTGGAATCAGCCGGGGTGCTGATGCGCCTGCATGGCGCGCCGATGTACTTTTACAAGAAAGGCCGCGGCCGCTACCGGGCGGCGCCGGAAGAATCGCTGAATGCGGCGCTCGCCAGCGTCGAGCGCAAGCGGCTGCAGGCGCTCGCCAAGGCCGCGTATGTCGACGACCTGACGGCGGGACGCGTGCCGGTGGCGTTTCAGCAGGTGCTTGAACAGCTGTTGTACAAACCCGACCGGAACAGCATCGAGTGGAAAGCACTGGAAGAAGCCAGTGTCGCGGCGAAGCTGTCGCCCGTGCGATTGCTTGAGCAGTGTGGCGCACTGACGGATACGCACGCCTATCACCTGAACCGGTTCCTGTTCGAGCATTTTCCCCGTGGGGCCGGTTTTCCGGACCTGCCCGCAGTGACCGTGCCTGATGACCTGCCGCTGGCCGAGGTGCAGGCCTACAGCATCGATGATGCGGAAACCACGGAGATTGACGACGCCTATTCGCTGCAGGATCTGCCGGGCGGCATACGCCGGCTGGGCGTTCATATCGCTGCGCCGGCGCTCGGGCTCACGCCGGGTACGCCGCTGGATGCATTGGCACGAGAGAGGCTGTCCACGGTTTATTTTCCGGGCGGCAAGATCACGATGCTGCCGGATGCGGCGGTGGCCGCCTATACGCTGGCGGCGGGCCGGGTTTGTCCGGCGCTGTCGATCTATTTCGACATTGCGCAGGATTTTTCGATCCTTGCCCATGAGTCGCGCGTCGAACGCATCCATATTGCCGACAACCTGCGGCACGATGCGCTGGAGCCTGTGTTCAACGCAGCCGCCTTGTCGAATGGTGTCGTTGATCATGCGCAGGGCATGGCCCTGGCCTGGTTGTGGCAGTTTTCGGGATACCGGCTGGTGGCACGCAAGGGTGATGGGCCACGCAACGAAGACCGTCCGGAGTTTGCATTCCGCATTGACGACGGCCGCGTCAGCATCAGCCGGCGTCAGCGCGGCACGCCGATCGACCAGGTCGTCGCTGAGCTGATGATCCTTGCGAACAGCACGTGGGCGGGCGAGCTGCATACGGCGGGCCGGTCGGCGCTGTACCGCGTGCAAAATGGCGGCAAGGTACGCACCAGCACCGCCGCGGGGCCGCATGACGGGCTCGGTGTGGCGCAATACATGTGGGCGAGTTCGCCGTTGCGGCGATATGCGGATCTGGTCAATCAACGGCAGTTGATTGCGTGGATGCGCGGTGAGCCGCCGGCATATGACGCGCAGGATACGGCGCTGCTGGCGGCGATGCGCGATTTTGAGGCGGCGTACGACATCTACGGCGAATTCCAGCGGACGATGGAGCGCTACTGGAGTCTGCGCTGGCTGTTGCAGGAACAAAAGACCACGGTTGTTGCAACCGTGTTGCGTGAGAACCTGGTCCGCCTGGAGTCGTTGCCGGTTACCCAGCGCGTACCGTCATTGACCGGAGCGACACCCGGTGCACGGGTCGAACTCGCGGTCGGCGCGGTGGACCTGCTGGAACTGACGGTGCATCTGGACTTCAAAACCCTGCTGGATCCGGCATCAGGTCAGTAACTGCTGACCATTGCCCCACATCTAGAGTCTGCATTAGGTGCCGCACATAATACATTGATAATTAAAGTTTTTATTGCTATTTCCGGGGGCTTGTCTAGAATATCCCCATGAGCGCCAAGCCTGCCGCTAATGTTGTGCCTCTGCCGCGCCGCGCGAAGCATCCGCGCCGCGGGTCGTGGGGCAATGCCGTGGACCGGCTGGATGCGCGCGTGACCGATCTCGAGCGGCGCATTGCCGATTTCGACCGTCGTTACGCGCAGATGACGGTGCGCAAGCGCTTCGGCGCTGCCGGGACGCTGTCGCTGCTGCTCCACGCGTTTGTCATTTTCGGGCTGACGTTCACGGTGCCCGATATGCGCGAACTGCAGAATTCGACACCGCCGCTGGAAGTGGTGCTGGTCAATGCCAAGTCGCAGGTCAGGCCCGCCAGGGCCGACGCGCTGGCGCAGCACAACCTTGACGGCGGCGGCAACACCGATGCGAAGCAGCGTGCAAAAAGTCCGCTGCCGGCCGTAACCCAGGACACGCAAACCGCGGAAGTGCGGCTGGCCCAGAAGCGGGTTGCGGATCTGGAAAAAGAAGCGAAACAGTTGCTGACCCGTGCCGCCACCACGACCCAGGTCGACAGCGCGCCGGTCAAACCGCCATCGGCGCCTGTGCCCGAGAAGGCACCGCCGGTGGATACATCGGACCTGATGCAGCGCAGCCTGGCGATTGCGCGGCTCGAAGCGCAGATCAGCAAGGACTGGAACAGCTACCAGGAACGGCCGCGACGCAAGTTCATCGGCGCCCGCGCCCAGGAGTACCGGTTTGCGCGTTACGTCGAGGACTGGCGCCAGAAGATCGAGCGCATCGGCGAATTGAATTACCCGCAGGCCGCCCGCGACCAGCGCATCTACGGCAGACTGACCGCGACGGTATCGATCAAGGCCAATGGCACCCTGGAACGCGTGCAGATCGACCGGTCCTCCGGACACCAGTTGCTGGACGATGCCGCGGTACGCATTGTGACGCTGGGCGCACCGTATGCGCCGTTTCCGGAAAACATCGCGCGTGACACCGATATCCTGCATATCACGCGAACCTGGTCGTTCACACGGGCAGATCAGTTCGTCGGCCAGTGACCGCGCGCTACGCAGTCATCGGCAATCCGGTGGCGCACAGCAAGTCGCCGCAGATTCATGCGGAGTTCGCGCGGCAGACGGGGCAGGATATCGCCTATGACAGGCTGCCGGCTCCGCTCGACGCCTTTGTCGCGACTGCCAGACGGTTTTTCGATGAGGGCGGCCTGGGGCTGAACGTGACGCTGCCGTTCAAGCGCGAGGCATGGTCCATGGTCGACGCGCATGTCGAAGTCGCGC
>JAOUIN010000300.1 GCA_029883965.1 Betaproteobacteria bacterium | reverse complement strand
GCACTGGACGTTGCCCGGCTGCGCCGGGATTTTCCCATACTCGATCTGAAGGTGAACGATAAGCCATTGATTTTTCTGGATAATGCGGCTTCCAGCCAGATGCCGCGCCAGGTCATGGAGCGCTGGATCAAGTACCGTTCCGAGCAACACGCGAACATTCATCGCGCCGTGCATTACCTGTCAGAGACTGCCACCGCGGAATACGAAGCGGCACGGCACAAGGTGCAGGGCTTCATCAACGCCGGCGAATCGCGCGAAGTTATTTTCACCAGCGGTACCACGGACGCGATCAATCTGGTGGCGCACGGTTACGGCCGGAAGTTCTTTGAGGCCGGTGATGAGATCATCCTGACCACGCTGGAGCATCACTCGAACATCGTGCCGTGGCAGATGGTCGCGGAAGAGAAGGGCGCGAAACTCCGCGTCGTGCCGATCAACGACCGCGGCGAACTGCTGGTCGAGGACTACCGCAAGCTGTTCAACGCGAAGACGAAGTTCGTCGCGATGACCCATGTGTCGAACGCGCTGGGCACGATCACACCGGTCAAGGAAATGATCGCGATCGCGCATGAGCACGGCGTGCCGGTGCTGGTCGACGGCGCGCAGGCGGCGCCGCACCTGAAGGTCGATGTGCAGGATCTGGATTGCGATTTCTACGCATTCTCCGGACACAAGCTGTGCGGGCCCACCGGCGTCGGTGCGCTCTACGGCAAGGCGGCGCTGCTCGAAAAGATGCAGCCTTTCAAGGGCGGCGGCGACATGATCCTGTCGGTGACATTCGAGAAAACCACCTATGCGCCGATCCCGGCGAAGTTTGAAGCCGGTACGCCGCCCATCGGCGAGGCCATCGCGCTCGGCGCGGCGATCGATTACCTGTCGACGATCGGCATCGACCGCATTGCCGCGCATGAAACCGACCTGCTTGATTACGCAACGCAGCAGTTCAACCGCATGCCCGGCGTGCGCCTGATCGGCACCGCCGAGAAAAAAGCCGCGGTGCTGTCATTCGCGCTCGATGGCGTGCATCCGCACGACGTGGGCTCGCTGCTCAACGACGATGGCGTTGCGATCCGCACGGGGCATCATTGCGCGCAGCCGGTGATGCAGCGCTTCAAGGTGCCGGCGACTTCGCGCGCGTCGTTCGCGTTTTACAACACCATGGCCGAAGTCGACGCGCTGGTCGCGTCAGTGGCCAAAGTTCAGAAACTGTTTGCCTGAATCGCGCAATGGACAGCCGCCAGCTTTATCAGGAGATGATCCTCGAGCACAACAAGAAGCCCCGTAACTGGGGCATGCTCGCGGACGCAACGCACAAGGCCGAGGGCCTCAATCCGCTTTGCGGTGACCATATCCACCTGTCGCTGCGCATGAACGGCGATACCGTGGATGCCGTTGGCTTCGAAGGTGAAGCCTGCGCGATCTGCAAGGCGTCGACGTCGATGATGACGACCATCGTCAAGGGCAAGAGCAAGACCGATGCCGAGCAGATGGTGCAGGAATTCCGCGACATGACCACGGGCAAGCTCGACCCGGCCGGCCCGCATCACCTCGGCCGCCTGACTGTGTTTGCCGGCGTGCGCGACCTGCCGACGCGGGTCAAATGCGCGATCCTGCCCTGGCACACCCTGCATGCGGCGTTTGCCGGCGCCGAATCCGCCTCCACTGAATAACGAGTGCCGCAACTGCAATACTGAACATGCCGAAAATCGCCGAAATCGAACCGACCCCGAATCCCAATGCGATGAAGTTCATCCTGCGGGAGCCCCTGACCTGGGGAATCACGCGTTCGTTCGACAAGCCCGAGCAGGCCGTCGGCGATCCGCTGGCGATGGCCTTGTTCGACATCGAGCATGTGACCAACGTGTTCTACGTCGATCACTGGGTCACCGTGACGCAGGACGGTGACGCCGACTGGCAGGAGTTGATGCGCAAACTTGCGGTGCCAATCCGCGACGCGCCGTCAGCCGATGCGAAATCCGAGCAGCTCGCGGGACAGTCGGGTGCGGCCATGAATACCGAGGCCCTGAGCGAGGAAGACCGCGAACGTCTCCACAAGATCAACGCAATACTTGACGAACAGATCCGCCCTTACCTGCAGAACGACGGCGGCGACCTGTTCGTCGTGGGGCTGGAAGGCAACAAGCTGTCGGTGCATTACCAGGGCGCATGCGGCAGCTGCCCGAGCTCGCTGTCAGGCACGCTGGTCGGTATCGAAAACCTGGTGCGGCAGATCGAACCCGACATCGAAGTCGTCGCGGTCTAGTGTCCGGAATCTGACCATGGCCGAGTGGGTTACGGTTTGCACTGCGGGTGAGCTTTCGCCCGGCACCAGCAAGGTGGTGGATGTCGACGGTGCGCTGATCGCGGTATTCAATATCGAGGGCGAGTTTTTTGCGATCGAGGATGTGTGCACCCACGATGGCGGTGAGCTTGCGAGCGGCACGCTGATCGGTGACCAGATCATCTGTCCGCGCCATGGTGCGAAATTCTGCGTGCGCACCGGTGAAGCGCTGTCGGCGCCGGCCTACGAACCCACCGCGAGATTTCCGGTGCGTGTTCAGGGCGGCAACGTGCAGGTCATGGATGACCGCTGGGACTGAGGAATGGTGTCGAATGCCCGGTGTCGGAGCATATATTCCGCTACCCGAATAGACTGAAATGGATACGCTGACCCACGCCCTGTCGGGTGCGCTGCTGGCGCGCGCTACGGCGGGCATCGAAAAACCCGCGCTGCCGCTGGGGCGGCGCGTCGCCATCGGCACGCTGGTGGCTGCGTTTCCCGACATCGATGTGGTGGCCTCGTGGATTTCGCCGCTGTCGTATCTTTATCACCACCGCGGCGTCACGCATTCGCTGCTGATGCTGCCGCTCTGGGCGCTGCTTCTCGCCTGGCTGCTCGCCAAGCTGCTGCGCGAACCGGGCGGCTGGCGCGCGCTGTACGGGGTCTGCGCTCTGGCGCTCTGCGCGCACATCGTCGGCGACGTGATCACCAGCTTTGGCACGATGGTGCTGGCGCCGTTGTCGAACTGGCGCGCGTCGCTCGGCACGACCTTCATCATC
>JAOUIN010000299.1 GCA_029883965.1 Betaproteobacteria bacterium | reverse complement strand
CAGCGACCGGCACGGCCGGCGTGTGCCGCTGGCGCTGAAGATCGCGCCCGATCTTGATCAGTCACAAATATCCGCGATTGCCGGGTTGCTGGTCACCCACGGCATCGATGCCGTGATCGCCACGAATACCACCATCGCGAGGGAGAGCGTTGCCCAACTGCCGCACGGTGCAGAAGCCGGCGGCCTCAGCGGTGCGCCGCTTACTGCACAGGCGCAATCGGTCACCGCACAACTCGCCGCCGCCCTCGCCGGTGCCGTTCCGGTGATCGGCGTCGGCGGCATCATGAGCGGCGCGGATGCCGTGGCACGTATCGTGGCCGGCGCGAGTCTGATTCAGATTTATACCGGCCTGATCTATGCCGGCCCGGGCCTGGTCGGCGACTGTGTAGACGCCATTAGTAAGGGATAGACATGCTGATAGGCATCCCGAAGGAAATCAAAGATCACGAATACCGGGTCGGTGCCACACCCGA
This sequence comes from Betaproteobacteria bacterium, assembly GCA_029883965.1. Taxonomy (GTDB): domain Bacteria; phylum Pseudomonadota; class Gammaproteobacteria; order Burkholderiales; family SG8-41. Next base: position 2,623 of record JAOUIN010000299.1, on the reverse strand, counting down.
GGGTGTTCAGATCCTCGTTGCCGCCGGACACAAGGCAGTGGTGCAATCGGCTGCCGGCGCCCGCATCGGTTTCGGTGATGACGATTACCGCGCAGCCGGCGCCACCATCGTCGCCGCTGCTGCTGAAGTCTACGCCGCCGAACTGATCATCAAGGTCAAGGAGATCCAGCGCAGCGAATTTCCGCTGATCCGCTCGGGACAGATCCTTTACGGTTATCACCATTTCGCGCCGGACCGCGAACTGCTCGACGCCATGCTCAAGGCCGGCGCCGCCTGCGTCGCCTACGAAACCATCACCGACGATGCCGGACATCTGCCGCTGCTGACACCGATGTCGCAGATTGCCGGCCGGCTGGCACCGCAGGTCGGCGCGTGGGCGCTGCAGATGGCCAACGGCGGCAGCGGTGTTCTGCTCGGCGGCGTGCCCGGCGTACTGCCGGCAAATGTTTTGATCATCGGTGGCGGCACGGTAGGCGAAAACGCTGCGCGAATTGCCCTCGGCATGGGCGCGGATGTCACGCTGCTCGATCGCAGTGCGGCGCGACTGGCACAACTCGACGCGATATTCGACGGCCGGCTGAAGACCGCGATATCAACGTCACATGCACTGCGCACTCTGCTGCCCGCACAGGACCTGGTCATCGGCGCGGTGCTGCTGCCGGGTGCCCGTGCACCACACCTGATCACGCGCGCCGACCTGAAGCGCATGCGCGCCGGTTCGGTGATCGTGGATGTCGCCATCGACCAGGGCGGCATTTGCGAAACCTCCCGTCCCACTTCACATACAGACCCGGTGTATGTCGAGGAAGGCATCGTGCACTACTGCGTCACCAACATGCCGGCAGCCGTTGCACGCACGGCCACGCTGGCACTGACACAGGCAACACTGCGCCACGCGCTGCATATCGCCGATCACGGACTGCGCGATGCGGTCAAAAATGATGCGCACCTGGCTGCGGGACTGCAGACTTTCGGCGGCAGGATTACCCACGCCGGACTGGCGCAGGACCTCGACCTCCCCTGCGTCGAACCGCAACAGGCAATAATGTGAATCCGGCACTCGCAGACGCCATAGACGCGCTGCTGCCGCAAACCCAGTGTCGCCAGTGCGGCCATAGCGGCTGCAGACCTTACGCCGAAGCCATCGCTGCTGGCGCGCCGAATAACCGGTGCCCGCCGGGCGGATCGGAACTGATCGCCGAGATTGCAGTCTTGCTGAATATCCGCGCAACGCCGCTGGATGCCGCATATGGCACCGCTATGCCGCCGGCTGTTGCGATCATTGACGAAGCCACCTGTATCGGTTGCGCGCTCTGCATCGACGCCTGCCCTATAGACGCCATAGTGGGCGCACGCAAACTGATGCACACCGTCATTGCGGCAGAATGCACCGGCTGCAGCCTGTGTATTCCGCCCTGTCCCGTCGATTGCATCACGCTCAAACCCACGGGCGCACCGCGCGACCGCGCCGTGCAGAAAGCGGCTGCCGGGCAGCTGAAGGAACGTTACCTCGCGCACCGGCAACGCAGTATTGCGCGCGGCAGGAAGCGCCGCAGCCGGGATGCGGACACGGTGCCGGATGCTGCCGCGCGCAAGCGCGCAATCATCAACCGGGCGCTGCGCCGGGCACAGGCGCGTCTGACACAAAGCAAAGACTGAGTTTTTTTACCGGAAAGCGCTGCGCGAAACATACGCTGCGCCAGGCGCTGACAATCGCCGCGACGCGGCTCAGCGGCCGAAGAGGCCGCGCAACAACTGTGAAGGATCGACACCACCGCTCTCGCTTTTGGGCTTTTGTTGCGGCTGCGCCGTCAGTCCGCGCGCACCTTCAGCCGGCAGCGGTTGCGACGCACGCATGGGTCCTGCCCCTGCAGCGATGACACGGATATCCGGATTTTTCCCTGCCGGCAGCCGCGCCATGTGCGGCGTCAGCGCTTCGCCCAGATGCTCGAGACGATCCCCGGGCGGCGGATGCGTCTTGAACAGCAGCGCGAGCGAACCATCGGAAGCGCCGCGGGCAGCCAGCTTGTGCAGCACGTCGATCAGACCGAACGGGTTGTATCCGGCACGCGCCGCCAGCACCAGGCCGATGGCGTCCGCCTCATATTCCGCACTCTTGTCGAGGCCGCGCGCGAACACCTCGGCGCCGGAACCGATCATGTTGTTGACCAGTGCCGAGCGGTTGTCACGTTGCGCCAGCTGGGCACCCGCGGAAAGGGCAGCGCTTTTCTGCAGCACCGTGACGTGATGACGCTGCACGATATGGCCGATTTCGTGGGCAAGCACACCGGCAAGCTGGGCTTCATTGTCGAGGATGTCGTACAGGCCCCGCGTCAACAGTACATAACCGCCGGGCGTCGCGAACGCGTTGATCGATGTGGTATCAATCACCGCAAAACGCCACGGCAGACCCGGACGCTCGCTCTGCATCGCCACCCACCGCCCGACGCGATTGACATAACGTTGCAGTTCCTCATCGTTAACCAGCGGCGCGGCGCCGAGCATGCGGCCGGCAATCTCGCGGCCCATGGCCAGTTCTTCCTCCTCGCTGACGCCCGTCACCGCGGTGACAGCGTCACGGCCGATGCTGAATATCCGGTTCAGGTCTATCGTCTGCGCCAGT
>JAOUIN010000298.1 GCA_029883965.1 Betaproteobacteria bacterium | reverse complement strand
AGAGCCCTGGATCTGCAGAAAGAACAGTTCAACCGGGTCATTCACCCAGACGATTTCCCTGCCGCGAACCTGCGCGGCACCGGCCTCGATCTGCGCGCGATCGTAATAAGGCACGATGCGTTTGCCGTCGAGCCGCGCGCGAGGCCGCGGCTCCCTGGCATCAATGCCGAACGCCGGCATGTCAACGATGAGCAGATCATCAGGCACACCGTATACCGGGTAGCGGTAACGCGAGGTTTGTGCGCGGCTGCCGCGCAACAGCGGTTCGTAATAGCCGGTGGCGAGACCTTCGCCCCCGCCGCCGGACTGCAGCAACTGGTAGGGCGTGAAGTTCGTTTCGAAAAAACGCCGCGCTTGTTCCCGGTCGGGGCGCGGTGCGGCTGCAGCCGCCGCACAGACGTTACGCCAGGCGTTCTGCGATCTTACGGCGCTGCAACTGGTCAGGAACGCTTCCCATGCTTCGGACGGATCGTCGTCGCGCCACCCGGGCACGTCGGTCCAGCGGCCGCGGCGCAAATGTCCGCCGGGCAGCGGTGGTGTGGCCACTTGCGTTTCGTGCGGCGGTACCGGCAGCGGCGCCGGTTGTGTCGGTGCCGGCACGGGCGCCAGTACCGGCTTTGCGGGGGATGGTGTGACCGGTTCGTCCGGGATCGAGCGGCAGGCCCCGAGCACCAGCGCGGCGGCCAGCAGGGCCAGCAGGAGACGGGCGGGCAATTTGTTAAAGTGCAGGCGTTGCATCAGCAAATCACAGCAGGGGGTTGGGCGCAATGAGTGGATTGATGTGGTATCTGATCGAGGCCGCAGTGGCTGTGGCGCTGCTGGTGGGCATCGTCTGGTTGACCTGGCCGCGGCGCGACGATGACGAAGATCCCGGCGCGTCCTGACGGGCAAGCTTTTCCAGTGTAATCAGCCTGAACCATCCCCCGGCAAACGCAGGCTGATCGTCGATGACGCGCAGATCATCAACACCGGCCAGCGCATCTTCAAATACCACGTCCGTGCGCGTTGCGATGCGCCGTGCAAGCGGGTTGAGCAGACGCCGCAGCGGTGCGGATTCGCCGCGACGCAGGAACTTGTCGAGGATAAACAGGTGCCCGCCGGAGCGGGTGACGCGCGCGGCTTCAAGCAGCGCGAGTCGCGTGTCCGGGACGATCGCCAGAATCAGGTGCAGCAGTACATGGTCGAATGCCGCTTCGCGAAACGGCAGCCGCTGGCTGTCGCCCTGCACCCATTGCACATCCAGTCCGGTTGCGCGCGGCAACGCGCGTGCCAGCATTCCCCGGGTCAGATCAAGCGCCGTGTAACGATGCGCCGGGGTCAGCAGGGGCAGATCGAGTCCGGTTCCTATCCCGTTGATCAGTATGCGAGAGCGCCCTGCGCTGGGAAGGCGCGTCAGACTTTTCCTGCGGGCGTTTGCAAGCGCCGGACCGACCACCCAGTCATAAAAAGGCGCGATCAGCGCATAGCTTGTGCGTAGCGACATTGGCGCCGGTGCCGGCCGGTCCTAGTGCAGGACGCGCGGCACTGACAGCGTGAATTCCGGAATCGACGCGTCAAAGCGCGTGCCATCCTCGGCCACCATCTGGTAAGCGCCGCGCATCGTGCCCACTGGTGTCGTCAATACCGAGCCGCTGGTGTATTCAAAGCTTTCGCCCGGGCGCAGCTTCGGCTGTGCTCCGACGACACCCTGACCCTTGACCTCTTGCACCAGGTTATTGGCATCCGTAATGACCCAGTGCCTGCTGATCAGTTGCGCAGGCACATCCCCCGTATTGGTGATGGTGATGGTGTAGGCAAAGGCGTAGCGGTCGGACTCGGCATCTGACTGCTCCGGAACATAGCTGGCGCGTGGCGCAACTGTGATGTGATATTTTTGATCAGGCATGAGCCGTATTCTCGCATCCACGGCGCCTTGAAGGAAGTTGGCCGCAACGGAAAGTCCTGACGCGATCCGCGCAAACTTTGCCGGATCACCGGCCTGGCGCCCGGTTACGAACGGTTATGAGGTTAAAGAACGGGTACAATTCCCTGCCCGCATACACGGATATCGTCATGAGCCATCGCATAGCGCCCAGCATCCTGTCCGCAGATTTTGCCCGCCTGGGCGAAGAAGTGCAGGCGGTGGTCGCGGCCGGCGCCGACGTGATCCATTTCGACGTGATGGACAATCACTATGTGCCCAACCTGACAATCGGGCCGCTGGTGTGTCAGGCGATACGCCCGCTGGTCAAAGTGCCGATCGACGTGCACCTGATGGTCAAGCCGGTGGACCGCATTGTCCCGGATTTTGCGAAGGCGGGCGCGAACATCATTTCGTTCCACCCGGAAGCCTCCGAGCATATCGACCGGACCATCAGTCTGATCCAGGAGCACGGTTGCAAGGCCGGACTGGTGTTCAATCCGGCGACGCCGCTGCACTACCTCGATCATGTGCTCGACAAACTCGATCTGGTGTTGATCATGTCGGTGAACCCGGGATTCGGCGGGCAGGCATTCATCCCCGGGGCGCTGGCCAAACTTGCGGCGGTGCGCAAGCGCATCGATCAGAGCGGACGCGACATCTGGCTGGAAGTGGATGGCGGGGTCAAGATCGACAATATTGCCGATATTGCCAGGGCGGGCGCTGACACGTTTGTTGCGGGCTCGGCGATTTTCGGCACGAAGGACTACAAGACCACGATCGCGGCAATGCGCGCGGCGCTGGAAAAATCCTGATTCCGCCGGGTTTGCGTCACACCGCTGAGGGGCGTGGCGCCAAGTGCAACGCCCGGCCCTGTGCAACTGCGCCATGAACAAGACATTTCCCATTCTCGTCCAGGCCGTCATGATCGATCTCGACGGCACTTTGCTGGACACCATTCCCGATCTGGCGGCGGCGACCAACCGGATGCTGGAAGCGCTGGACCGCGCACCCCTGTCGCTGAAGACCGTCAGCACTTACGTCGGCAAGGGTATACCGCGACTGGTGGAGCGCGCACTGGCGGGCAACATCGACGGCAGCGCCAGCGATTCGGCGATGGCGCAGGCGCTGCCTGTTTTCGAGCGGTTTTATGCGGAAGAAAACGGGCGGCATACGAAAATTTATCCCGGTGTGCGCGACGGGCTGGAGCAAC
>JAOUIN010000297.1 GCA_029883965.1 Betaproteobacteria bacterium | reverse complement strand
CGGTCGAAACCGTCCATGACCACTTCGTTCAACGGCAACTCATAAGTCAGCATGACCTGGCGGCCCAGATACTGCATGTTGCGCTGCATGCCGCGCTTTTCGGTACACAGGGTCATTACCGGCCCGACATAGTCGCTGGGCACCAGGATCGAGGCCGTAATCATCGGCTCCCGGATCTCTTCAATCAGCGAAACATCCGGCAACCGTGACGGGTTTTCGATTTCCATTACCGTGCCATCACGCAAGGCCACCTGATAAACCACAGTCGGGGCGGTGGTGATGAGTGACATGCCGTACTCGCGCTCGAGCCGCTCCTGCACGATGTCCATGTGCAGCAGGCCGAGGAAACCGCAACGGAACCCGAATCCCAGCGCCTGTGAGGACTCAGGCTCAAAACGCAGTGACGAGTCGTTCAGATGCAGTTTTTCCAGGGCATCGCGCAGCGCTTCGTATTCATTGGATTCCACCGGATACAGGCCGGCAAACACCTGCGGCTTGATTTCCTTGAATCCGGGCAGTGGTTCTTTCGCCGGATTCGTCATCAGCGTCAGCGTGTCACCGACCTTGGCCGCCTGCAGTTCCTTGATGCCGGCAATTACAAAACCGACTTCCCCGGCGGAAAGGTTTTCCATGGCCTGTGAGCGCGGCGTGAACTTGCCGACCTGTTCACACAGAAAATTTCCGCCGCCCGCCATCAGCAGAATGCGATCCTTGGGTTTCAGCCTGCCGTCGACCATCCGGACCAGCATCACCACGCCGACATAATTGTCGAACCAGGAGTCGATGATCAACGCTTTCAGCGGTGCTTCCGGATCGCCTTTGGGCGGCGGGACCTGGTGCACGATGGCCTCGAGGATGTCGGCGATCCCGTCACCGCTCTTCGCACTGACCCGGACAGCATCCTTGGCCGGAATGCCGATGATGTCCTCGATTTCGGCAGCGACGCGATCCGGCTCGACCTGGGGCAGATCCATCTTGTTCAGCACCGGAACGACTTCGACGCCCTGCTCGATCGCAGTGTAGCAATTGGCAACGGTCTGTGCTTCGACCCCCTGGGAAGCGTCTACGACCAGCAAGGCCCCCTCGCACGCGGCCAGCGAGCGCGAGACTTCATAGGAAAAATCGACATGGCCCGGGGTATCAATCAGGTTCAGCTGATAGGTCTGACCATCCCGCGCACGATAAGCCAGCGAAGCGGTCTGCGCCTTGATGGTGATGCCGCGCTCGCGCTCCAGATCCATCGAGTCGAGCACCTGTGATTCCATTTCCCGGTCTGAAAGACCGCCGCAAAGCTGTATGAACCGGTCCGCCAGCGTCGACTTGCCGTGATCAATATGCGCGATGATGGAAAAATTGCGAATGAGCTGCATCAGGGGGGTATTACCCAGCAAAAAGGGCACTCAAGTTTCCCCGGAGTGCCCCAATCCGTTCGTAAGACCGCGTATTTTAGCGGAATTTCAGCAAGTAATCAGTAATCGCTGCAGGATTGAGGTGGTATTGGCAAAGCTCATGGTTGCCGTGCACCAGAACCGGAACGCGGTCGCCATAGCGCCGCTCCAGCAGAGGGTCGCTGTCCACATCGGTAACGGTCAGATCAAACGGCTCACGGGCCCGCATATCATGCAAACCCGCGATCATGTCGTCGCACAAATGGCACCAGCTGCGGCTGTACAGCGTCAGTATGATGCGCCGGGCATCAGCCATTCCCGTCGATGCGGAACGGTATATACAGCGAGTTTCCGCCGCGCCGGACCAGCAATGCCACGATCCTGCCCTTGTCAAATCCGTTCATCAACTGGCGGAATTGCTCGACAGATTTCACGTCCTGATTGTTTACGGCCAGGATGACATCCCCGCGGCGCAATCCTGCACGCCCGGCTGCACCCTGCACGCTTTCCACGAACACGCCACCTTCAATTTTCAGTTCCTTGCGCTGCGTATCGGTCAGGTCGGCGAGCCCCATGCCGAACTGGTTTGCCGGCGCCGGCTTGCCGCTGCGCGCCTGACGGGTGCGGTCGTCGGTCAGCTCGGCCACAGTAAGCTGCAGGTCGCGCGTCGCCTTGTTGCGCCATACCTGAACCGCGACTTTGCTGCCGGGTTTGGTGCCACCGACGATGCGCGGCAGGTCTTCCGATGCATTCACCGGCTTGCCGTCGAAACGGAGTATCACGTCGCCGGCCTCGATCCCGCCTTTGTCGGCCGGTCCACCCTTCTCCACTGAATTGACCAGGGCGCCCTGCGGTTTGGTCATGCCGAAACCGTCTGCCAGTTCCTTGGTCAAGGGCTGAATGACGACACCGATACGGCCGCGCGTGACTTTGCCGGTCGTTCGCAACTGTTGTGCAATGTTGTTGGCCACATCAATGGGAATAGCGAACGACAATCCCATGAATCCGCCGGTACGGCTGTAGATCTGCGAATTGATGCCGACCACTTCACCGCGCAGATTGAACAGCGGCCCGCCTGAGTTTCCGGGATTTACGGCAACATCAGTCTGAATAAACGGTACAAAGTTCTCCTGCGGCAGCGAACGGCCTTTGGCGCTGACGATGCCGGCGGTCACTGTGTTGTCAAAGCCGAACGGTGAGCCGATCGCAACCACCCATTCGCCGACCTTGAGCCGCCCGGGGTCACCGAACTGCACGGTCGGAAGCCCGGTGGCATCGATCTTGATCAGCGCGACATCGGTGCGGCGATCTGCACCGATGACCTTTGCCTTGAACTCGCGTTTGTCGGTCAGGCGGACGGTCACCTCTTCGGCCGACTCCACGACATGGGCATTGGTCAGTATGTAACCGTCCGCAGAAATCACGAAACCGGAGCCCAGCGACTGGGACTGGAACTCACGCGGTCCGGGGTTGGGGATGAAGCGCCGGAAAAATTCATAGAACGGATCGTTCTCGTCGAGCTGCGGCATCTGCTGGGACGCAGCGTTGCGGCTGGTCTGCGTCGTACTGATATTGACGACGGCCGCGCCGTGTTTCTCAACCAGCTCGGTAAAATCCGGCAACTGCGCCGCGGCCTGCAACGGCATCAGCAGGCACAGCGCCAGCACAAGGTATCGGTACATGTTCAACCTCTTGGACATACGTTGATCAATCGGTGCGCTTCAAG
>JAOUIN010000296.1 GCA_029883965.1 Betaproteobacteria bacterium | reverse complement strand
GACTACAAGACAACCTTTGGCCAAGCCGCAGATCAACCGGTTGCGGCGCGGAAAATTGGCTGCAAGGGCCGGTGTACCCAGTGCGAATTCCGAGATCAACAAGCCCTGCTCGGCCAAACGATGTGCCAAATTCCGATTACGTGCCGGATACACGATATCCAGGCCCGTACCGACGACCGCGATGGTGGAACTGGATCCTGCCAGTCCGCCGCGATGTGCGGCGGTATCCACTCCCGTCGCCAGTCCGCTGACAATCGTGAGTCCCGCACTGCTGAGCGCTTTGGCAAAAGCTTCAGCATTGTCCAGTCCCTGCGCGGTCGCATTGCGGCTGCCGACGATGGCGAATCCGGCGGAATTGAGCAGATCGAGTCTGCCTTTGGCATAGATCAGCGGGGGCGGATCCGGAATTTCCAGCAATGATTGCGGATAGTTTTGTTCGCCCAGTGTGACGATGTGATTCGCCGGATCATCGAGCCATTCTTCGACTCTGGCCAGGGCTTCTGTTGGAGCGCCACCGCTGCGGATGGCGTTGGCGGTTTTTTCCGGAACGATGGCGCAAAGCCGACTCTGGCCGGCGGCAAGTATGTTTGCCGGCGAACCCAGTGCAACCAGAAGTTTGCGCAGCGATTGGTGCCCCAGGCCCTGTAACAGGGTAAGGCGCAGCCAAGCCTCCAGATCCGCATCCAGCGGCATCGGGATTGACTAATCAGCGGGCGGCGCTCGGCACCCCGTTAAGGTCAGGGGTTGGTAACGTAGTCCGAGATGGCAACAGGACGGCTGGCCTCCATGATCAGCGCAAAAGAGGCGCGATCAAAGGTGCGGAAAACCATCAGCAATCCGTAACGGTCATCGGGAAGTTTGGCAATATCGTCGCGCGAAACGGCCTGAGTTTCATTGCCCAGCACCTCGCGCGGCGGTACGGTTTCGGCGTAGTACACCCGCGGACTGTCGCTGCCACTGAGACCGGTGCGGCCATACAGCGGCTCGGTACGCTGGCTGTAGCGCGCGGTGGTCTGGCTGCGCTCAATGGCCAGGACATTACCTACTTGAACGCCATCCCTGCTGCCTTTGGACAAAGTCACGATCGACAGCGGGCCCGTTTCCTGCAATCCCCCATACGCGTTAATGATGCGACCCTTGATCTTCACGTTCGGCGGATGCGGCACATAAGCAAACACCGGAACCTGCTTGCCCAGCGGGATCAAACGGTCGTTGTAATGTACTTCCTGCACGGACTTGACGATATCGATGGTTGCAACGTCGCCGTGCTGGTGTACGCGGGCTTCTCCGAGATAGGTTGCTTCATAGCCGAGAATTTCATTCGTTTCGGGATCAATCAGCGCGTCGCCACGACGGAATATCTGCCACTGGTTCCCTTTTTCCTTTGTGATCCCTCGTACAAATGCGCGGTCACCGGCTCCCAGCGTCATTCGACTTTCTGACGCGGCAATGATACGCGCCGCACCCTCGAGTTCGTCGATTCCTACAACCAGCGGTCTGGACATGAACGGCTCAATGGCAGACGGAGAAATGCTGGGGACAGCGCTACGTGCGCTGGGTTCCGAACGCACTTTCGGTTGCAGCTTGGCCGTGTCGAGCTTGAGCAGACTCAACTGCGCGCCGCCGCCGCTGCGGTCCAGGACGATGACATCGCCCGGGTAAATGAGGTGCGGATTCTTGACCTGTTCCTGATTCATTTTCCACAACTCCGGCCAGCGCCATGGCTCCTTCAGATAGCGCCCGGAGATACTCCACAGCGTGTCCCCGCGCTGAACAGTGTAGCGTTCGGGCGCCGTGTCGTTCATTGCGGCTGGCGCGGCAGCGAGCGCAGCCCACACCGGAGTTATCAACAAAATCAGGGATATAATTGCTTTTCGCATGTGCGGACCCACCTCATGTGAACGTTGCCGGAAGTTGCCGGAATATTGTGTGGATACTACCCCCCGACCAACGTGAGAGTTTAGTTTAAATTCTGCATCTAGTTGATTAAATTGGCAAGTTTTTCATGGCTTTACTACCGATACTGCACTACCCAGACTCGCGGTTACACAAAGTGGCCGTACCTGTGAAGCGGGTGGATGACAAAATACGTAATTTAATCAAAGACATGGCGCAAACTATGTACGCTGCGCCAGGTATTGGTTTGGCCGCAACACAGGTGGACGTACACCAGCGTATCCTGGTCATCGATATATCCGAGTCGCGCAATGAACTGCAGGTTTTCATCAACCCGAAAATCATCAGCGCCGAAGGTGAATCCGAATGCGAAGAGGGTTGTCTGTCGGTGCCGGGCATCTACGAAAAAGTCACCCGGGCAGCCAAAGTAACGGTTTCTGCACTGGACGAGCATGGTCGCGAGCGCACGATTACCGCTGAAGGCTTGCTCGCAGTGTGCCTGCAACATGAGATGGATCACCTTGTTGGCCGGGTGTTCGTCGAGAAACTGTCGCGTTTGAAACAACAGCGCATTGTGGCAAAGCTTTCCAAACAGCAACGGCAGGCCATGTAGTATTTCCGGTGCTCCGCGCGCCCTACCCACTTTGCGAATCATCTACGCAGGCACCCCGCCGTTTGCCGTCACCGCACTGGATGCGTTGCTGGATGCCGGACATGACGTGGTGCAGGTGCTGACGCAACCGGACCGGCCCGCCGGTCGCGGGCTGAAGCCGCAGGCGTCGGCAGTCAAGCAGGTGGCGCTCGCGCGCCAGTTGCCGCTGGCACAGCCGGCGACACTCAAAGACGCCGCGGTGATTGCACAGCTGGGGGCCTTGAATGCGGATGTCATGATTGTTGCAGCGTACGGGCTCATGATCCCCGCGTCGCTGCTGACGTTACCGCCGCTGGGCTGCCTGAATATCCATGCGTCGCTGCTACCGCGCTGGCGCGGCGCGGCGCCCATTCAGCGCGCACTCCTTTCGGGCGATCGTGAAACCGGCGTGACCATCATGCAGATGGACGCAGGGCTGGATACAGGCGCGATTTTGCTGTCCGACGCTGTGCCGATTACGGCGCGCGACAATGCGCAGACGTTGCACGACAAATTGGCGAAATCAGGTGCCGAACTCATATTGCGCGCGCTGCGCGAGCGACCAAATCCCGTCCCGCAGAACAATGCGCTC
>JAOUIN010000295.1 GCA_029883965.1 Betaproteobacteria bacterium | reverse complement strand
AACTAGCAGGAAGCTGCACTGTCGTTCCGAGAAACAAGATATCGGGACGAATGGACGTTTCCGGGCTAGTAGCTAGTGGGCCAGCTGCGCATCAAATGCTGCCCCACACCTTTGGTCATGCGCAGCTTGTAGACATCAAGCATGCGGATCAGATAGTCGCGGGTATCCTGCGGTTTGATCACCGCCTGCGCGGCGTACACCGCGGCCAGGCCCCAGACATCGGCGCCTTTGCGAATGTCTTCCAGCGCCTCGTCATAACCGGGCTCGCCGACACCGACGCCATGGACGATTTTGGTGGCGAAATCCGGGCTCATGAAACTGACTTCGGCCGTCGGCCAGGCCGCGATTTCGTCGGAGTGGCGACCGCCGCCCATGCATACATAGGCGCGGCCGTAACTTTTGCGCACGATGACGGTGAGATGCGGCACAGTCACCAGCGTCATGGCATTCATGAAATTCATGATCTTGCCGGGCGCGCCGGCACGCTCGGCATCGGTGCCGATCTGGAAGCCGGGCGTGTCGACCAGCATCACGAACGGGATGTTGAACGAGTCGCACAGCACGATGAAATCGACGATCTTTCGGCAGGCATCGGCATCGAGCGCACCGCCGCGATGCAGCGGATTGTTGGCAACGATGCCCACGCTTTTGCCGCCGAGGCGGGCCAGGCCGGTCACCGCACTTTTGCCGAAGCGCGGCTTCAGTTCCAGCAGCGAATCCTTGTCGACCACGCATTTGATCACGCGCTTCATGTCATAGACCTGCTTGCGGCTTTCCGGCAGCAGGTCGAACACTTTGCCCATGTCGGCGCCGGAACCCGCGGGCACCGCAGCATCAGGCGGCGCTTCCTTGTGATGTCCCGGCATGTACGACAGAAACCTCTTGATCTGGTCGAAGACTTCCTCTTCGGTATCGGCGACCTGATCGATCAGTCCGGTGGTTTCGGCGTGCAGGCGCCAGCCGCCCAGGTCCGCAGCGTCGACTTTTTCACCGAGGGCCATCGATACCAGGCGCGGGCTGGATACCGCCATGATCGCGCTTTTGTGCATGATGGCGAAATCCGACTGGCACATCAGCCAGGTCGACGAGCCGAACGACGGCCCGAACGCCGCCGCCGCCATCGGGATCTCGCGCAGACGGCGGAACTGGGTATTGTCATTGCCGAGCAGCAAGCCCATGCCACGCGAACCCATCGCATCGGGCAGGCGCGCACCGGTGGATTCGCCGATCAGTACCAGCGGCATGCCGCGCTCTGTCGCAGCGCGCTTCATATGGCCGATTTTCTTGCTGTTGGTCGACGAAGTGGATGCCCCTTTGACCGTGAAGTCGTTAACCACCATGGCAACATCGCGCCCATCGATGCGGGCAAAACCGGCCAGCTTGCCGTCGGTCTGGGTTTCATCCGCCTGTTCCGGATACACACCCGAAGATCCGAACAGGCCGGATTCGATGAACGAACCCTGATCCGCCAGATAGGCAATGCGCTCGCGTGCAGTCCACATGCCCTGCGCCTTGCGCTTGGCGTATTTCTCGGCACCGCCACCGGCCAGTGCCTTGGTGCGGCGCGCTTCATATTCTTCCAATAGCGCTTCGAAAGCCATATTAAATATCCAATAAAATCAACAGGTTATATCATGGCCGCACGCCGGCACGCTGTTTCGGCCCGAGCTGGCTCGCAAGCCGGCCCTGCAACGCATCGATGAACTGGCATAAATACGGCCGCGTCTCGCGCGGATCGATCAGGTCTTCAACGGCAAAAGCCTCGGCGGTGCGGAACGGCGACGCCAGTTGTTTCAGTTCGGCTTCGATTTCGCGTTCACGTGCTGCGGGATCCGGTGCCGCCTCGATTTCGCGGCGATAGGCGGCCTTGACCCCGCCTTCCACCGGCAATGAACCCCACTCTGCCGACGGCCACGCGATCTTGAAATTGAGGCCGCCGCGATCAATGAATCCGCCGCCGGCGACGCCGTAACATTTGCGCACGATCACTGAGAACATCGGCACCCGTGCCTGCAGCGCGATGTAGCGGGCGCGCACGCCTTCGCGCAGGATCGCATCAGCCTCGGATTCGCGCCCGACCATCAGGCCCGGTATATCGGCAAACAGGACGATGGGGATGTTGAACATGTCGCAGAGCTCGGTGAAGTGTCCCTGCTTGCGCGCCGCCTTGTAATCCATGATGCCGCCGACCATGGGATTGCTGGCGATGATGCCGACCACCTTGCCGTTCATGCGCGCCAGCGCGGTGATGATCGCGCGGCCGAACGTCGGCTGGATTTCGAACAGCGATTCCCGGTCGACGATCATGCCAACCAGCTTTTTCATGTTGTAGGCCTGACGATTCGAGCGCGGCACGATGCTGGCCAGCGCATCCTCGCAGCGGTCTACAGGATCATTGCAGACCACCTGCGGCGGCAGTTCCCACACGTTCTGCGGCATGTATGACAGAAATCTGCGGATCTGGTCAAAACAATCTTCTTCGCTCGCTGCGACATTGTCGATGGTGCCCGCGGTATCGACCGCGACTGCGGTGCCGCCGAGTTCATCCTTGTGCAGCTTTTCGCCGAATGCGCGCTCGACCACCGGCGGACCCGCCGCAAATATCTGACCGGTGCCTTTGACCATGATCGACCAGTGCGCGAGGATTGCGCGCATCGAAGGCCCGCCCGCCGTGGTACCCATGACGGCGCTCACCACCGGCACGATGCCGAGCAGATCCACCGACCGCTCGACCCCGTCCTGGCCATAGCCTGGAACCACGGTATAACCCTTGCGCTTGGCGGTATTGACCGTGCCGCCGGTGCCATCAATCAGGTTGACCAGCGGAATTCGGTACTCATAGGCGAGATCCTCGATGAATCCGCCCTGACCGCCCTTGCGCCGGTCACTGCCGAAGCCGGTGCCCGCGCGTATGGTGTAATCCTCGCCGCCGATGGCCACCGGACGGTTGTTAATCCGTGCCAGGCCCATCACATACGGTGCCGGCTCGAACGCCGTCAATTGTCCGGCGGCATCATAGTTCGCCCTGCCCGCCAGCTTGCCCACTTCGCGGAACGACCCCGCATCCGCGAGGCAGGCGATGCGTTCGCGCACCGTCAGCTTGCCCTGACCATGATGTCGCGCAACCGCT
>JAOUIN010000294.1 GCA_029883965.1 Betaproteobacteria bacterium | reverse complement strand
GAAATCCACCTACATGCTCGAACCTCCGCTGTTCGAAGGATTCAAGAAAGAACTGCCGAAAATCAGCGACGTCAACGGCGGCCGCGCACTGGGCATTTTCGGCAATAAGCTCACCACCGACCACATCAGCCCGGTCGCGCCGATCCGCAAGGGCACGCTGGCCGGCGACTGGCTGGTCGCCGCCGGCAGTACCGACCTGTCGAGCTTCGGCTCGCGCCGCACCAACCACGAAGTGATGGTACGCGGCGCCTTTGCGAACCCGCGGATCAAGAACCTGATGGTTCCCGGCAGCGAGGGTGGCGTCACCGTTCACCAGCCCACCGGCGACAAGATGATGATCTACGAAGCCTCGATGCGCTACCAGAAGGACGGTGTGCCGCTGTTCGTGTTCGGCGGCGAGGCCTACGGCACCGGATCTTCCCGTGACTGGGCGGCCAAGGGCACACAGATGCTCGGCATCAAGGTCGTGGTCGCGCGCGGCTACGAGCGCATCCACCGCTCCAACCTGATCGGCATGGGCGTGCTGCCCTGCCAGTTCAAGGGCGACGACAGCGTGCAGTCGCTGAAAATCGACGGCACCGAAACTTTTGATTTGCTGGGCGTAGCCGGCGGCAACGTCAAGCCGATGCAGGACGTCACGCTGGTGATCCATCGCAAGGACGGCAGCACGCAGAATGTCACTGTCACGCTGCGCGTCGATTCGCCGATCGAGGTCGAATACCTCAAACACGGCGGCATTCTGCCGTACGTTCTGCGCGAACTGATGGCTGCTTGATAATGAACCGCCGCAACCGCGCAGAACGTATGGCATTGCCGGGATTTACGGCACGCAGTCAAGCTGCGCTCGTTCTGCGCGAACTCGTGGCAACCTGATCCAAGGTCAAAGGACAAATCAACATGGCAAAAGATACATTCAAAACCCTGAAGGAATTCACCCCTTCTCCCGGAAAGACCGGCAAGTACCACTCGCTCGCCGCACTTGAAGCTGCGGGCCTGGGCAAGATCTCGCGTCTGCCCCGCTCCATCCGCGTGGTACTCGAGGCACTGGTGCGGCATTGCGACGGCAAGCGCGTCACTGAAGAGCACGTCAAGGCGCTCGCAGCATGGCAGCCCAAGGGCAAGCGCACTTCCGAGATTCCGTTCATCGTCGTGCGCATCGTGCTGCAGGACCTGATCGGCTTCGGCACGCTGAACGATCTGTCGGCCATGCGTGCGGCGGCTGAACGCCTGGGCATGCCGCCGGGCAATGTCGAACCGCTGGTGCCGGTCGATGTCGTCGTCGACCACTCGGTAGAAATCGACGTCTACAACACGCCGGACGCCGTGCAACGCAACCAGGAAATCGAATTCAAGCGCAATGCCGAGCGTTACCGTTTCGTCAAATGGGCACAGGGCGCATTCAAGACCGTGCGCGTAGTGCCGCCCGGCAACGGCATCATCCACCAGATCAACATGGAACACCTGTCGCGCGGCGTCTTCGAAAAAGACGGCGTGTGGTTCCCCGACACCGTGTTCGGCACCGACTCGCACACCACCATGGTCAACGGCATCGGTGTCGTCGCCTGGGGCGTGGGCGGCATCGAAGCGGAGGCCGGCATGCTCGGCCAGCCCAATGCCTTCCTGACCCCGGACGTCATCGGTTGCCATATGACCGGCAAGCTGCGCGAAGGCGTCACCGCGACTGATCTGGTGCTGACGGTCACCGAACTGATGCGCAAGGCCAAGGTCGTCGGCAAGTTTGTCGAGTTCTTCGGTGCCGGTGCCGCTGCACTGACAGCCGCCGACCGTTGCACGGTTGCCAATATGGCGCCGGAATACGGCGCTACCATGGGCTTTTTCCCCGTCGATGAAAAAACCCTGGACTACTTCCGCACCACCGGCCGCGAGTCTGAACTGATTTCCGCCATCGAAGCCTATTACAAGGCGCAGGACATGTTCGGCATGCCCAAAGCCGGCGACATCGATTACACCGAAGTTATCGAGCTCGACCTCGATACCATCGTGCCCAGTCTGTCGGGGCCGAAACGTCCGCAGGATCGCGTCAACCTGCCCGACCTCGGCCGTAATTTCGACATGCTGTTCTCGGCGCCGCCGGAGAAAAACGGCTATGGCCGCCCCGCCGACGACCTCAACCGTCGCGTGCCGTCCGGGCACAAGGAGTTCGACGTCGGCCACGGCGACGTGCTGATCGCGTCGATCACCTCCTGCACCAATACGTCCAACCCGGCATTGCTGCTCGCTGCCGGACTGCTGGCCAAGCGCGCCAATGAACGCGGACTCAAGGTCAATCCGCGCATCAAGACTTCACTCGCGCCCGGCTCCAAGGTTGCTACCGCCTACCTGCGCGATGCCGGGCTACTGCGGCACCTCGAACAGCTCGGCTTCGGCGTCGTCGCCTATGGCTGCACCACCTGCATGGGTGCCTCCGGACCGCTGGATGCCAAGATCGAGGAAGCCGTGGTCAAACAGGACCTCGTCACCTGCGCCGTGCTCTCGGGCAACCGCAATTTCGAAGCCCGCGTACACCCCAACCTGCGCGCCAACTACCTCGCCAGTCCCGCGCTGGTAGTGGCCTACGCGCTGGCCGGCACCGTGCGTACCGATCTCACCAAGGACCCGCTGGGCAAGGACAAGGATGGAAAACCGGTTTACCTGAAAGACCTGTGGCCCACCGATGCCGACGTCGCGGTACTGCTCAAGTTCGCCGCCAATCCGGACCACTTCCGCCGTGAATACGGCGACCTGTCGGGCAACAAGAAACTGTGGGAAGCCATCCCCACGGTCAAAGGTGCAATCTACGAATGGGACGACAAGTCCACCTTCATCAAGGAACCGCCGTTTTTCGAAGGCGTCACCCGAGAGCTCGACAAGATCGAAGACATCAAGGCAGCCCGTGCGCTGGCCATCCTCGGCGACTCGATCACCACCGACCACATCAGCCCGTCGACCAAGATCAAGCCGGGCACACCGGCCGGTAAATGGCTGGAGCCCTACGGTACCCCGCCATCCGAGTGGGGCCATTTCGGCGTACGCCGCTGCAACCATGAATTGATGATCCGCGGCACCTTCGCCAACGTGCGCCTGCGCAACCAACTCGCCCCCGGCACCGAGGGTCCGGTCACCAAGCACCA
>JAOUIN010000293.1 GCA_029883965.1 Betaproteobacteria bacterium | reverse complement strand
TATCGCAATCATAATGGATGGCAACGGACGCTGGGCCAAGCGTCGATTTCTGCCGCGGGTGGCTGGGCACCGCAAGGGCATAGAAGCCGTACGCAGTGTCGTTCGTGCCTGTACCGAACGGGGCGTTGGTGCACTGACCCTGTTTGCGTTCAGCAGCGAGAACTGGCGCAGGCCCGCGGAAGAAGTATCCTTGCTGATGCAATTGTTCGTCAGTTCCCTGCAGCAGGAAGTCGAGCGCTTGCACAAAAACGGAATACGCTTCCGTGTCATTGGTGATTTATCCCCTTTTGACCGGATTTTGGTTGACCTGATCGATAACGCGCAGAAACTGACTGCGGCCAATTCGGGGATGACCCTGACGATCGCGGCCAACTACGGCGGACGGTGGGACATCATGCAGGCGGTCAACCGGCTTCGGGCAGACCGCAAAGCCGATACCGGCCCGTGGACTGAATCACAGTTGTTGCCGTATCTTGCACTGGGCGAATTGCCTGAACCGGACCTGTTCATACGGACGGGCGGTGAACAGCGGATCAGCAACTTTCTGCTTTGGCAGCTTGCGTACACGGAGCTTTATTTCACCGAAACGCTGTGGCCGGACTTTGATTCCGCGGCACTGGATCAAGCCATAGTGTCCTATCAGCAGAGGGAGCGGCGTTTTGGCCGTACCAGCGAACAGGTTGCGGATTCGCTAAGGGGCGCCGGTCGCAGCGCCAGCGCCTGATAGGCGAACCGCTAATCACCCGTACGCATGTTCCGGACCAGAGTCATTACTGTAGCCATCGTGCTGCCACTTTTTGTCGGCGGCATGTTCTACCTTCCTGGTGGATGGTGGGCGGCCATGCTGCTGCCGTTGTTGCTCGCCGGATCTTGGGAATGGGCGTCACTGTGCGGGTTTAAAACGGCCGGTCGCTGGGGATTCTGTGGAGCAATGCTGCTGTCCGCGCCTGGATTGCTCCTGATTGCACATCACCTTCAGATGCCGGAAATCCCTCGATTTGCCTATTGGCTTTCAGCGGTGTTCTGGTTGCTGTTTGCGCCGCTCTGGATGAAATCCGGGTGGCATTCTCAAAGTCCGGCATTGCTCGCAGTGACTGGATGGATAGTGCTGGCGCCAACGTGGCTCGCGCTGGTGAATTTGCAGGAAATTCCGTGGGTCCTGCTGGCGATACTGGGCGTGGTATGGGTGGCGGACAGCGCGGCCTACTTTGCGGGTCATCGCTGGGGGCGGCGCAGGCTCGCGCCGTCGATCAGTCCGGGCAAGACATGGGAGGGCGTACTGGGAGCCGCCGTGGCAGTCGCGGTGTATCATGGCTTGGTGTGGTATTTCGGATTTCGCAACTACGCGCCTGAGAGCGGTATCGCAGCGGCGGCGATGGTAGCGGTGCTTTTCCCGCTGAGCATACTTGGCGATTTGTTCGAATCCCTGTGCAAACGCCGTGCAGGCGTCAAGGATAGCGGCACGCTGCTGCCCGGACATGGCGGAGTACTGGACCGTATTGACGCGCTGACGTCGACGCTGCCGTTGGCGGCGCTGGCATCGTCCTGGATACTGCAGCGCACATAAACGAATGAAATATTTGACCATACTGGGTTCCACCGGCAGCGTCGGCGTCAACACGCTGGACGTGGTTGCGCGCAATCCGGGCAGATTCGAACTGGTCGCGCTTACGGCGCGATCGCAGATCGACATGCTGTTTGAGCAAAGCTGCCGGTTTAAACCGCGGTATGCAGTGGTACTGGATGAGGCACTGGCTTCACGCTTGCACGAGAAATTGCGCGATGCCGGCGTACCTACGGAAGTGCTGTGCGGCGTACAGGCTATGGAAAAGGTCGCAGCGTTACCGCAGGTAACCACCGTGGTCGCTGCTATCGTCGGAATCGCGGGGTTGCGTTCAACCCTCGCCGCAGCGTGCGCCGGCAAAAAGATACTGCTTGCAAACAAGGAATCACTCGTGACAGCCGGTGCATTGTGCATGTCAGCGGTGCGCGAGAGCGGTGCGGAACTGCTGCCGATCGACAGCGAACACAATGCCATTTTCCAGGCGTTGCCAGCCGCAAGATCCGGATCGCTGGCCGACCGCGGAATCCGACGGATCCTGTTGACAGCGTCCGGTGGCCCGTTCCGGACCATGGCGCTTGATCAACTCGGGCGGGTTACGCCGGAGCAGGCGGTCGCGCATCCCAACTGGGTCATGGGACGGAAAATTTCAGTTGACTCGGCAACCATGATGAACAAGGGGCTGGAAGTCATCGAAGCGCACTGGCTTTTTGACGCTGCGCCGGAAATCATCGAGGTCGTGATACATCCGCAGAGCGTTGTTCATTCAATGGTCGAATACCGTGACGGATCGGTACTCGCGCAACTGGGAAACCCGGATATGCGCACACCCATAGCCCATGCACTGGGATTTCCGGATCGCATAGATTCCGGCGCTGATTTTCTTGATCTGGCGAGAACAGGCAGCTTGCATTTCGAGGCGCCGGACTATGGCCGGTTTCCCTGTCTGCGCATCGCCTATGAGGCGTTGCGTGCCGGCGATTCCGCAGTCGTCGCATTGAATGCCGCAAACGAAATTGCGGTCGCCGAATTCCTTGAGCATCGCCTGGGCTATCTTGATATACCCAAGCTGATCGAGGAGGTCCTGGGGCGAATATCCGCTCGAAAAATTGGATCGCTCGATGACGTTGAGGATGTTGACCGGCAGGCCCGCATGGCTGCACGTGAAATATGCACAAAGCTCCGTGCACCCAGAGCCATAGCGCAAGGCTGAGCGAGTCATGAGTCTGCTGTTTACCGTTATTGCATTTGTCGTGGCGTTGAGTGCGCTGGTCGTTGTTCACGAATACGGACATTACTGGGTAGCGCGGCGCTGCAATGTCAAAGTGCTGCGTTTTTCCGTGGGGTTCGGCAAGACTATCTGGTCGAGGCGATTCGGGCGCGACGGTACCGAGTGGGTGATCGCGGCAATACCTCTGGGTGGTTACGTAAAAATGCTGGATGAGCGCGAAGGAGCGGTCGGCCCGGGCGAGCTGAATCGCGCCTTCAACCGTAAATCGGTATGGCAACGGTTTGCCATTGTCAGCGCGGGACCGATAGCCAATTTTCTGGCTGCGATATTGCTGTACTGGATTTTGTTCATTCATGGCG
>JAOUIN010000045.1 GCA_029883965.1 Betaproteobacteria bacterium | reverse complement strand
CGCGTCCAGCCGCTGCCAAGAAAACGCCTGCGCCTCGAGACTCTGCAATTCACCGTGCCAGGCACGGACCCGGAAGAAATGCAGACGCACATCAGCATGCGGGTAATCAAAATCACGAATGATCCAAGGATAGGCGGTAATGACTTCAATCCCCAGTTCCTCATGCAATTCGCGCGAGATTGCGTCCCGTGGCGCTTCACCGTCTTCAACCTTGCCGCCGGGGAACTCCCAGTAACCGGCATAGGCCTTGCCTGCCGGTCGCTGCGCCAGCAGAAAACTGCCGTCACTTCGCTGCAGCACGGCAGCCACAACCGCAATGCGGCGACGCCGTGCCGGCGATTCAGACATCAGAAATTATTTTCGACGCGCCAGCCGCGTGCGGCCCGCCCAGTCGCGCGCAAACTGCCACGCGACACGGCCACTGCGTGATCCGCGTGCGAGCGCCCATTGCAACGCCGCATGCTCGACTTCCGCACTCTTGCTGCCCGGCACCTTGAAATGCGCCAGCCAGACATGGACGATCTCCAGATACTCGTCCTGATCGAAGGGGTAGAACGACACCCACAAACCAAAGCGCTCAGACAGGGAAACCTTCTCTTCACTGGTTTCGCCGGGATGGATTTCCTCGCCGACGTGCTGGTACTCGAGGTTTTCACTCATGAATTCCGGCATCAGATGGCGCCGGTTCGACGTCGCATAGATCAGACAGTTCTCGGACGCTGCGGCAACGGACCCGTCGAGAACCACTTTCAGCGCCTTGTAGCCAGGTTCATCGGCCTCGAACGACAGATCATCGCAGTACAGGATATAGCGCTCCTTGCGCGCATGGATCAACTCAACAATGTCCGGCAGATCCGTCAGGTCGCGCTTCTCCACTTCGATCAAACGCAGGCCGCGCGGCGCATACTTGTTCAACAGCGCTTTGATCAGCGACGATTTGCCCGTCCCGCGCGCGCCGGTGAGCAAGACATTGTTCGCTGGATGGCCATCGACGAACTGGCAGGTATTGCGCTCGACGCGCTGTTTCTGCTCATCGATCCCGTGCAGGTCGCGCAAATCGATGCGATGTACCTGGAGTATGGGTTCCAGCACCCCCTGCGCCGCCGCCTTCCTGCGCCAGCGCAGTGCAATCGACGCATCCCAGTCCACCGGTGCGGCCGGTACGGGTAGCCATTGCTCGAGTCGTGCGAGCAGCGCGTCAGCACGCGTGACGAGTTCATCAACTGACGCGGGATTGCCCTGCGAAGTCCGGGGTTTGCTCATAACATATTGATTTAATTTATATTTTTAACTTCTGTAGTCTGCATTGATGCTGACATAGTCATGCGACAGGTCACAGGTCCACACCACCGCGGCGGCGTGCCCCCGATTCAGCACCACGCGCACGGTAATCTCCGCCTGTTTCATCACGCGCTGCCCATCGGCTTCCTGATACGCGGGGCTGCGCCCGCCGTGCTCGGCAACCAGAACATCATCCAGATAAAGCGCTATGCCTTCCACCTCGAGGTCCGTGATTCCGGCATAACCGATGGCCGCAAGAATGCGGCCCAGATTCGGATCCGACGCGAAGAAAGCCGTCTTGATCAGCGGCGAGTGCGCGATGGCAAACGCAACCTTGCGGCATTCCTCGACATTGCGGCCCGCTTCCACTTTCACGGTGATGAACTTGGTCGCACCCTCGCCGTCGCGAACTATGGCCTGCGCCAGCAGAATGGCTACATTGGTAACCGCTTCGCGAAAAGCAAGATACTCAGCACTTTTTGCGTCCACAATCTCCGGCATCCCTGCCTTGCCGCTGGCGATCAGCATGAAGCTGTCGTTGGTTGATGTGTCGCCATCGACCGTGATGCAATTGAATGAGAGCTGTGCCGCGTGCAGGACTGCGGCTTTGAGCAGCGCCTGGCTCACCCGTGCAGCGGTCGCAACGAAACCGAGCATGGTGGCCATGCCCGGATGAATCATGCCGGCACCTTTGGCAATGCCGGTGATCGTAATCGTCGTCCCGCCGATACTGACTTGCTGTGATACCGCCTTGGGAACGGTATCCGTCGTCATGATCGCTTCAGCGGCGTCTGACCACGAATCCGCCTTCAGTGCCGCAACGCATTGCGGCAGGCCGTCAACGATGCGATCCACCGGCAGCGGTTCCATGATGACGCCGGTTGAGAACGGCAATACCTGTGCTGCGGCGCAACCGAGCAATTGGGCCGCTTCGGCACAGGTCTGCCGAGCACGCACCATCCCCTCCTTGCCGGTACCGGCATTGGCAACCCCGGTGTTGATCACCAGCGCTCGTATGCCCTGATCCGGATCGATCATGGACAGGTGCTGCCGGGAAACGACCACCGGCGCCGCGCAAAAACGATTCTGAGTGAATACGCCGGCGACGCGTCCGCCCTCATCGAGACGGATCAGCAGAAGATCCTTGCGACCGGCCTTGCGCACCCCCGCCTGGGCAACGCCCAGCATTACTCCCGCCACAGGCAACAGGGATTTCGGATCCGGCGGTCTCAGGTTGACAGGCATGGCGTCATATGAGCTTGCCGTGACATTGTTTGTATTTTTTTCCGGATCCGCAAGGACAGGGATCATTACGGCCGACCTTCTGCCCCCCACGCACGAAAGGCTGTGCCGTTTCACCGTCATCACTTCCTGCAGCACCTTCCGTGATCGTTAGCGGTGACACAGCAGCGGCTTCTTCCATCGCCTCAGCATGCCGGTATTGCACATTTTGGAGCGCTTCATGCTCTTCGGCTGCGCGCAGTTCTTCCGCGCTGCGGATCTGCACAGTCATCAAAATCCGGGTGACATCAGCCTTGATGACATCAAGCAGTATTGAAAACAACTCGAACGCTTCACGCTTGTATTCCTGGGTGGGGTTCTTCTGCGCAAAACTGCGCAGATGAATTCCCTGCCGCAGATAGTCCAGCGACGATAGATGCTCGCGCCAATGACTGTCGATGCTCTGCAGCATGATCGCGCGCTCGTACTGACGCATTGCCGCGGCATCGACGACCGCCGTCTTCTCGGAATACCGGACATGCGCGGCCTCGGTGACGCGCTGCCGCAGGGACTCCTCTTCAAGCTGCGGGTTTTCTGTCAGCCATTGCTGAATCGGCAGTTCCAGCGCGAGATCAGCCTGCAACGCTGACTCCAGCGCCTTGACATCCCATTGTTCCTCGAGACTCCCCGGTGGGATATGCTGGGCAAAATGCGCGGCAATGACGTCGGCGCGCATTGCGGTGATCGCCGCCGAGACATCCGTACTGCTAAGAAGGTCATTGCGTTGCTGGTATATGACCCTGCGCTGGTCATTGGCCACGTCGTCATACTCAAGCAGATGCTTGCGCATGTCGAAATTTCGGGCCTCGACTTTACGTTGCGCGTTTTCAATCGAACGAGTAACCCAAGGGTGCTCGATCGCCTCCCCTTCAGGCATTTTCAGGCGATCCATGATCGCCGCAACCCTGTCCGATGCGAAAATCCGCAGCAATGAATCGTCCAGCGCAAGGTAAAAACGGCTGGATCCCGGGTCGCCCTGGCGACCCGAGCGGCCACGCAATTGATTGTCAATCCGCCGTGATTCATGGCGCTCAGTGCCGATGATGTGCAATCCACCGGCCTTGATGACTTCGGCGTGCCGCTTTTGCCATGATTCGCGCAGTTCGGTCACCCGCCGCTGACGCGCCCCCTCGTCCATGCCTTCATCAGCAAGCACACGGTTAATCTCCGGCTCGGGATTGCCGCCGAGTACGATATCGGTGCCGCGGCCCGCCATGTTGGTGGCCAGCGTCACAATTTTTGGACTTCCCGCCTGCGCGACAATTTCGGCCTCCCGCGCATGTTGCTTCGCATTGAGCACATTGTGCGGCAATCCTTCCTTGTTCAGGATGCCGGAAATGTATTCTGAATTTTCAATTGACGTAGTGCCCACCAGCACCGGTTGCCCGCGCTCGTAGCAGCCGCGAATGTCATCGATGATCGCCCGGTATTTCTCGCCCGAAGTCCGGAACACCTGGTCCATCCGGTCCTCGCGGATCATCGGATGATGCGTCGGAATAATTACGGTTTCCAGTCCGTAGATCTGCTGAAACTCGTAGGCTTCAGTGTCCGCGGTACCGGTCATCCCGGACAACTTTCCATACATCCGGAAATAATTCTGGAAAGTAATCGTCGCGAGCGTCTGATTTTCCTTCTGGATTTCCACGCCTTCCTTGGCTTCGATCGCCTGGTGCAGACCTTCTGACCAGCGGCGCCCCGGCATCAGCCGGCCGGTGAACTCATCGACAATGATGATTTCATTGTTCTGCACTACATATTGCTGATCGAGATGAAACAGGTTGTGCGCGCGCAGCGCAGCGTTCAGATGGTGCATCAAACCGATGTTGGTGGCGTCGTACAGGCTGCCGCCCTCGGGCAGCAACCCGGCCTGCGCAAGCAGCGTCTCTGCATGCTCATGCCCCTCTTCGGACAATACGATCTGATGCCCTTTTTCGTCTACCCAATAATCGCCCGGACCCTTCTCCTCCTTCTGGCGCGTGAGTTTGGGCGCAACCACGTTCATGCGCACGTAGAGATCCGTGGTGTCCTCGGCCTGACCGGAAATGATCAGTGGCGTGCGCGCCTCGTCGATCAGGATCGAGTCGACCTCGTCGACAATTGCAAACGCAAGTGGACGCTGCACTTTTTCCGACAACTCATAAACCATGTTGTCGCGCAGATAATCAAAACCGAATTCGTTGTTGGTGCCGTAGGTAATGTCCGACCGGTAGGCCTCATGCTTGCGGTCATGCTCCATCTGCGACAGATTGACGCCGACCGTCAGCCCGAGGAAGCGGTATATCTGCCCCATCCAGTCGGAATCGCGCTGCGCAAGGTAATCGTTGACAGTAACGATATGCACGCCGGTGCCGGCTAACGCGTTCAGATAGGCCGGGAGCGTAGCGACCAGGGTCTTGCCCTCACCAGTGCGCATCTCGGCAATCTTGCCGTTATGCAGCGCAATTCCGCCGACCATTTGCACGTCAAAATGCCGCATTCCCAGAACGCGCTTGCCGGCTTCGCGCACAACCGCAAATGCCTCGGGCAGAATGGAGTCAAGCGCGGTACGGCGCCGGCTGTCCAGCGCAGCGGAGTGCACACCCTGCACCGCCCCGGCATCATGCGCCGGAGCACCGTCCGCGACAGCCTTGTTGATGCGGTCCCGGAATTCGGTCGTCTTCTCGCGCAGTTGATCATCGGACAGCGCCGCCATCTGCGGCTCCAGCGCATTGATCGCGCGCACTGTCCGCCGGTACTGCTTGAGCAACCTCTCGTTACGGCTGCCAAAAACTTTCTTCAATAAGCCGGTAATCATGAACTTCCGCATCCCGAATAAAAAAAGGGTGGGAAAATCCCACCCGTGCAGTTCTTGCTCTTCTTACAATCGATCAGCCGGGCAATTGCAGAAACTGCGCAGGATTCCGTGCGGCGCCCCGTTGGCGCACTTCGAAATGCAGATGCGCGCCCGTCGCGCGACCGGTTCTGCCGACTTCCGCAATCTTGGAGCCGCGCAAAACAACATCACCGATTTTCACGAGTCGCTTCGAAGCATGTGCGTAACGCGAAATCAAATCGTTGCCATGATCGACCTCGATCATATTACCATATTGAGGATGAAATTCTGAGTAAACGACGACGCCTGCGGCAGCTGCATAAATGGGGGTGCCTTCCTCCGCCATGAAATCGATGCCTTCATGAAAAGCCCGTTGACCGGTGAAAGGATCAATACGCCAACCGAAATTTGATGAATACCAGCCGCCGTCAACCGGCAATTTGGTCGGCGTAAGTTTTTTTCTGGCGCTTTCGAGTGTGTACATCGATTCCAGCAAACCCAGTTTGTCGCCACGATCCTCGAGTTGGCGTGTCAGCAAGTCAATCTGGCGGGTAAAATCGCCAAGCGAAAGGTTCTGACTGGGGATCGAGGAAGCCGCCCCGCCGCGCCCCGGAATTTCGTTAAACATCAGTTCCTGAGGTTTGAATCCGGCGAGTTTGGCCAGGCGTTCGCCCAGGGTATCGAGGCGCAGGAGCTGCGCCTGCATCTGCCCGAGGCGGACGGCCATTGCATTCAGATTGTCCTGCAGGTAAGACTGGGTCTTCTGATGCTGCTGCTGCTGGATCGACACCAGCACGTCTTTGACATACGGAATGTGCAATTCCGCCGCAAACCGCAGAATCCCGTAATTCAACGCACCGGCAAGCAGGATTACCAACGTCAGTATCAGGGCGCCCGACGCAATCACGTGCGACCAACCCAGCGTAATGGTCCGCGCCTTTGGCAGTTTTTCCGAAACCAGAATAATATTCACAGCTACTCTCCCAATCCGCCATGTCCACCCGCAAAATCAGCGCCCTTATTGAAAACACTGCGGGCTTGTCGGCACTGACCCGGACAATGCAGCGCCTCTCAGCGCTGCAACGGCTTTATGTGGTCTGCACGCCCCCTGATCTGGCCCGGGCAAGCCGCGTGGTCGGAGACCGGGACGGCGTGCTGGTCATAGCGGCAGACAACGGCGCAATTGCGGCCAAACTAAAACAACTGGCGCCGCGATTGCTTAAGAAACTGCAAAATCAGAGGGCGAAGGTTACTGGAATTCAGGTGCGAGTTCAAGTTAACAAAGTCACAACCGCGACCGGAATGCGCAGCAAAAAACCGCCATTACCTGTTGATTTAATTGAGAATTTAGATGCGCTGTCGAATCAGGTCAAAGATCCGGGGCTGCGCGCTGCGCTGGCCCGATTTGCTGCCCGACAGCGGAAATCAAGCTGATCGTTTGCCGGAGCCGTCGTTCAAACCACTACCAATAGACGCTCGGCCGCATAAAAAGCCATCAGTAGCAGCACGAACATCACGGTGGCCATGAATACCCGCCACGCAAATTGGAGGTAGCGCCGCTGTCGGGTATAGGCGTACGCGGCCAGAGATACGCCTATGGCAATCAGCGCAAATATCCCGATCAGGCGCAGGATCAACATGAATGGCGCCGCCGGATCAGGCCCGTGGGCCGCCGGCCACGGTCAGGCGACCTGTGGCTGCCACGCAAGGAACAAAGGTGCGTCCTCGGTGCGATCAAAACTGATGTACTCCCAGGCCCGCGGCGACTCCAGCAGATGGCGCAACAGGCGATTGTTCATCGCGTGGCCCGATTTGTGCCCGCTGAATGCGCCGATGAGAGGATGACCCAGCAAATACAGGTCACCGATGGCGTCCAGCACCTTGTGTTTGACGAACTCGTTGTTGTAGCGCAGTCCATCGGTGTTAAGTACTCGGTATTCGTCCATGACGATCGCGTTATCCAGGCTACCGCCCAGCGCGAGCCCCTGCGAGCGCATGCTCTCCACATCCTGCATGAACCCGAACGTCCGCGCACGTGCCACTTCGTTTACATATGAGGTCGTAGCAAAGTCTACGACGACAGATTGCGCGCTTTCATCGAATACCGGATGCACGTAATCAATGGCCAGCTCCAGGCGGAAACCATTGTGCGGCTCAAACCGCACCCATTTGTCCCCGTCCCTGACCTCGACCGGTTCAAGTATCCGAATGAACTTTTTCTGCGCCTCCTGCTCTTCGATCCCGGCCGACTGCAGCAGAAATACGAACGGACCGGCGCTTCCGTCCATGATCGGCACTTCCGGTGCGGTGACATCAATCCACACATTGTCCACCCCCAAACCGGCCAGCGCAGACATCAAGTGCTCGACCGTCTGTATGCGTACACCATCTTTCTCGAGACACGATGACAGGCGGGTATCACCAACGGCATACGGATCGGCTTTAATGTCGACCGGCACATCGAGATCGGTCCGCCGGAACACGATTCCGGTGTTCGGTTGCGCCGGGCGCAGGGTCAGATGAACCTTTTCGCCCGTGTGCAAACCCACGCCGGTGGCGCGAATCACGTTCTTCAATGTACGCTGCTTGATCACTTTCTAGTTCCGCATTGACTGACAATGGCGCCGGCACCCGGCAAGGCATGCGATTTTATCACGTTGCCGCACCGCAGCACAGACGCCAGCCGCAGTCAATCTTCGCGTCCGGACCATGACAGCCCGGTCAATCCGCCTGTTTGCGCAAGAACGCCGGGATATCCAGGGTCTCGACTCCTGACTGACGCATGGCTTCGATCGTGGCATCGCGATTGCGTCGGCGAATTACCGCCGGCTGCTCCAGCGCACCGTAATCAACCTCCATCGCCATGTCGTGGGTTCCCGTCTTCTGGGCAACGACGACCAGCGGCTTCGCGGTCTGCCGCGCGAGGGGCTTGCCCAATCCGGTGGCGACAATGGTCACGCGCAGACCGTCCTCAAGGCTGTCATCGTATACCGTGCCGACAATTACCGTGGCAGAGTCAGCCGCAAATGCCTTGATGGTTTCCATGACGTCATACATTTCCTGCAGCTGGAAAGTCGACTTGCTCGCCGAAATGTTTACCAGTACGCCACGCGCATCAGAGATATTGATGTCTTCCAGCAGCGGGCAGGCGATCGCCTGTTCTGCCGCTTCACGCGCCCTGCCGGTTCCGGCCGCCTTGGCCGAGCCCATCATCGCCATGCCCATTTCACCCATGACGGTGCGTACGTCGGCAAAGTCAACATTGATCATTCCGGGGCAGCTGATGATTTCGGCAATTCCGGCGACTGCGCCATGGAGCACGTCATTGGCTGCACGGAAGGCTTCGTCCAGCGTGATCGAATTGCCGAGCACCTGCATCAGCTTGTCATTCGGAATGACGATCAGCGAATCGACATGTTGCGCCAGCGCATCCAGACCTTCCTGCGCCAGACGCTGCCGCTTGCCCTCAAATGCAAAGGGCTTCGTCACTACGGCCACCGTCAGTATGCCCAGTTCCTTGGCAATTTCAGCCACCACCGGTGCGGCACCCGTGCCGGTGCCACCACCCATGCCGGCCGTCAGGAACAGCATGTCGGCGCCCGAGATCAGCTCGGCGATGCGTTCGCGGTCCTCCAGCGCAGCCTGGCGCCCGATTTCCGGATTGGCGCCGGCCCCGAGTCCCTTGGTGATCTCACTGCCCAGTTGCAGCTGGGTTTTGGCCTGATTGCGCTTGAGCGCCTGGGCATCCGTATTGGCGCAGATGAACTCCACACCCTGCACGCCCTGCACAATCATGTGGTCCACTGCATTGCCGCCGCAGCCACCGACACCAACGACCTTGATTACGGCTTCCTGTGCTTGTGCATCAATCAGTTCAATCATGTGAGTCTCCTTTTTGCGCGAACAAAGTAAAGTTGAAAATTAAATTGAAAAACCCGATATACCCAAACTGCAAATCCGTCCGATTCGTCATCACAATCAAAAATTTCCCGTAAACCAGTTCTTCATCCGGTCCAGAACCTGCTGAAAACTGCTGATATGCATGCGCGCCGCATCCCGCTGGCGGTGCTCATTGGCCCCGGCGATGAGCAGACCCACGCCTGTCGCGTGGCGGGTGCTGCGAACCACTTCCGCAAGCCCGCCTGCGTACTGCGGCATGCCGATGCGCACGGGCATGTGGAAGATTTCCTCGCCGAGTTCGACCATGCCCTGCATCGCGCTCGACCCCCCCGTCAGCACCACCCCCGAAGACAGCAGTTCCTCGTAACCGCTCCGGCGCAATTCCGTCTGGACCAGCGAATAGAGCTCTTCGACCCGTGGTTCTATGACTTCAGCCAGGGTTTTGCGCGACAGTTGCCGTGAGCTGCGGTCCCCGACTCCGGGCACCTCGACCATGTCCTGCGGATCAGCCAGCTGCGACAGGGCGCAGCCGAAGCGCTGCTTGATGTCCTCCGCGTCTTTGGTCGGAGTGCGCAGCGCCATCGCAATGTCGTTGGTAATCTGATCACCGGCAATCGGGATCACAGCGGTGTGCCGGATAGCACCATGGGTGAACACCGCCATGTCGGTGGTCCCGCCGCCTATGTCGACGAGACACACCCCCAGATCCTTTTCATCCTCGGACAGCACCGCGACCGATGAGGCCAGCGGTTGCAGAATCAGGTCATTGACTTCGAGGCCGCAGCGGCGCACGCACTTGATGATGTTCTGCGCCGCAGACACCGCGCCGGTAACGATATGCACCTTCACTTCCAGCCGCACGCCCGACATGCCCAGCGGCTCACGCACATCTTCCTGGCCGTCGATTATGAATTCCTGATTGAGCACATGGAGAATCTGCTGATCGTTCGGGATCTGCACGGCTTTCGCCGTTTCAATCACGCGATCGATGTCCATTTGCGTGACTTCCTTGTCCTTGATCGCAACCATGCCCTGCGAGTTGAAGCTCTTGATATGGTTGCCGGCGATTCCCGTATAAACCTCACGAATCTTGCAATCAGCCATCAACTCGGCTTCTTCCAGCGCCCGCTGGATTGCGTTGACCGTCGTCTCGATGTTGACGACCACGCCCTTTTTCAGTCCGCGCGACTGATGACTGCCCATGCCGATGATCTCGAAGCCACCCTCGGGCCTGAGCTCGCCAACGATGGCCACGATTTTCGACGTGCCTATGTCCAGGCCCACTACCAGTTTTTTGTTTTCTCTAGTTGCGCTCATATTTCCGTCGTTTCCTAAGCACCGCGTTTGCCCGGTGTGTCCAAAGCCGGGGGCAACCCCGGCACTCGCACCGCAAATCCGTTCGCATAGCGCAAGTCGACCCGGTCGACCGGCTGCGTCATTCGTGCAATCGTTCGGGGATAAGTCACCACAAAACGCTGCAACCGTTGTTCGACATGCTCACGCCCGAGGTCCAGCGTCATGCCGTCGCTCAAACGAATCTGCCAGGCCCGGCGCGGCGAGACATTGATTTCGCCAGGAGTTTTGGCGATGGCGGCGAGGCTGCGCCGGAAGTGGTCATACTGGATGGCCATTTCCTTCGCCACGCCCGCGGGCCCGTTGAAAACCGGCAGCGCTCCGTCAAATACCGCTTCGAACACCTCGCCCTGGACGTTCACAAGCGCATCACGGCCCCAGCGGGCCAGGGGCTCATGTTCCGTCAGCACGACTTCCAGCTGCCCGGGCCAGTGGCGCCGCACCTCCGCCCGGCGTACCCACGGCAGTTTTTCAAAAGCCGTCCGCACGGTTTCGAGCTGGAGCGTAAAGAACGTTCCGCGCACTTCACGGCTGACGATGGCTTCGATCTGCTCGCGGGTGACGTGCTTCAGCGGCATTACCACGCGGACCTCCTGCACCGGGAACACGGGCAGTCGCACGACATAAGTCACGCCGGCGTACAACAGACCCAGCAGCGCCGTTACCACCAGCAGGTCGGTCAGCATATGCAGTGCGGCCGGCTTATCCCACATGGGCCAGCTCCAGTATCCGCGTTACGAGATCGGTGAACGACAAGCCCGCCTGCCGTGCGGCCATCGGCACGAGGCTGTGTCCGGTCATCCCGGGTGACGTGTTCATTTCCAGGAACTGCACGCTACCGTCAACCCTGCGGATCAGATCCGCCCGCCCCCAGCCGGCGCAACCAAGCACCTGCGCACTGCGCATGACCAGACTGCGGATGCGCGACTCCTCGACCTCGTCGAGCCCGCACGGGCAGTGGTATTTCGTCGCATCACTGAAGTACTTGTTCTGGTAATCGTAATTGCCCTGCGGCGCCTCTATCCGGATCAGCGGCAACGCGTCGTCGCCGAGGAAACCGCCGGTCAGCTCCGCGCCGTCAATGAACTCTTCCGCCATGACCATGGGATCGTGATGCGCGGCATTAGCGTAGGCCTGCGGAAGATCACTGGCTCGCATCACCTTCGTCAGGCCTATGGTCGAGCCTTCGCGCACCGGCTTTACGATCAGCGGCAGTCCCAGGCGGGATGCCACCCCCGCCCAGTCGCTGCCCGCGTCCAGCACCTCACACCGCGGTGTCGGAATCCCCGCAGCACTCCACATCATCTTCGTGCGCACCTTGTCCATTGCCAGTGCGGACGCCATGACGCCGCTGCCCGTATAGGGAATGCCCATCATCTCAAGTGCGCCCTGCACCGTTCCGTCCTCTCCGTAACGCCCGTGCAGCGCGATGAATGCGCGCTCAAATCCGTCACGTTTGATTTCGAAAATCTCGCGTTCCGCGGGATCGAAGGCGTGAGCATCGATGCCGGCCTCGCGCAGGGCGTCAAGCACGTTGCCGCCGCTCATCAGCGACACTTCGCGCTCCGCACTCCGGCCGCCCATCAACACCGCAGTTTTTCCGAATTCACTCACGTGTGTCGTCCGTTCCCGCTCATGCCCGTTTGCCTATCACCCGCACCTCGCGCTCCAGCGCGATGCCGAAACGCTGGCGCACGGTCTGCTGCGCTAGGTTGATCAGCGCTTCAATATCTGCTGCGCTGGCACCCCCGGCATTCACGATGAAATTGGCGTGCTTGGTCGATATCACCGCGCCGCCGATCGTCTTGCCCTTGAGTCCGCAGGCCTCGATCAAACGTGCCGCGTGATCATCCGGCGGATTGCGGAATATGGAACCGGCATTGGGCATCCCCAGCGGTTGCGACGCGATGCGCTGCGACAGAAGCGTCTTGATCCGCGCCCGCGACCGGGTGCCATCGCCACGGGACAAACGCAGTGTCGCGGAAACGAACCATTCCTCCAGCTCGCTGCTGCGCTCCACACTG
>JAOUIN010000292.1 GCA_029883965.1 Betaproteobacteria bacterium | reverse complement strand
GGTGGCGACGGGGCAATGCCCGCGATACCGCGCGTGCCGGGTTTCCAGGCGGGTTATGCGCGCGAGATCCGGCGCGAGACCGGCTTGCCCGTTGTCGCCGTGGGCATGATCAGCGATGCGAAACACGCCGAGGCCATACTGCGCGACGGCAATGCCGACATGATTGCGCTCGCGCGCGGGCTGATGGACGACCCGAACTGGCCGCTGCATGCCGCGCGCGAACTCGGCTGTGCCAACCCGCTGGGGCTGGTGCATGAACGTGAGGCACAACGCCTGCGCCTGCTCGAGCAGCACCGCGCCGAATATCCGCCGGGCAGCGCAGTGGAAATCCCGTTCGGGACCGAGGAGCGGACTCCCTATTCGTGGTCGGCGGGAATCGCCGGGCCGCGCGCATCCCGCTAGCGCTCCGCTACGGCTGCAGCACGGGTGGTGCGCGCCCGGCGCAATGACGGAATGTTCTTTGTAATCAATCTATTGCAGTTGCTCTCCGGAATGGCGCAACGAATGCTGTCCGCAGTGCGGTAAGTGTATGGCGCTAACGGAATTAAATGCCTACCATTGCTCACCACAAAATTCATCGTAGAGGATAGACAACATGCATCATTCAGTTAAACGCGTGACCGGTGTGCTGGCTGCCGCTGCCATCGCCGTTGCCGCACCGACCGCTTTGGCAGCCGATGCCGCCGCGGATTACCCCAGCAAACCGGTGCGCCTGATCGCGCCGTTCACGCCCGGCGCCGGCACCGATACCACGGCGCGCATGATCGCCAAGCACCTGAGCGAACAATGGAAACAGCAGGTCGTGGTCGACAACCGCACCGGCGCTGCCGGCGCGATTGGTGTTGATCTCGCCGCGCAGGCCAACCCCGACGGCTATACGATCTGCCTGATCTCCGGATCGATCAGCGTCAACTCAGCCACCAACCCCAACCTGCCTTATGACCTGACCAGGGATCTGCAGGGCATCTCGCAGGCCACATCGCTGTTCTACGTCGTGTACGTCAATTCGGCGGTGCCCGCGAAGAGCATCAAGGAACTGATTGCCTACGCCAAAGCCAATCCCGGCAAACTGAACTTCAGTTCGTCAGGCACCGGCGGCCTGCAGCATTTCTCCGGCGAAATGTTCAACCACCTCGCCAAAGTCAATATGGTGCATGTGCCGTTCAAAGGCACGGCGGCGGGCATCGTTGCCAACCTCGCCGGCGAAGTCCAGGTCGGATTCGGTACGCTGTTCGGTGTGCGTGCCCACTGGAAGTCCGGCCGCGTGCGCGTGCTGGCGATGACTGACTCCAAACGCTCGCCGGCGATACCGGAGATTCCGACGGTAATTGAAGCCGGCGTGCCCGGTTACGAAGTCGATCAGTGGTACGGCATCATCGGCAGCGCGAAGATCCCCAAACCGATCATCAACAAGATCAACGCCGGCATTGTCGCCGCGGTGAAGGATCCCGAGGTGGTCAAGCGGCTGAATGCGGACGGTTCGACGCCGGTGGGTTCAGCGCCGGAAGCGTTCACGGTCTATATCAAGGCCGAGGTCGAGAAATGGCGCAAGCTGTCGAAAGAGGCGGGGCTGAAGCTGCACTGAAATCCCGCTCGCCAGCAAACAAAAAGCCCGCGGCATGCGGGCTTTTTTTGCGTTCGGGGACCGCGAAATCACCGATCGCATGCGTATCATCCGCCGGCTTGATTTCATCAAGCCCGACCGCGTGTCCGCCACCTACGATGAACATGCGCAGGTGCTCGCGGCAATCCAGAAGCGCCGCGCCGATGAGGCGCAGCGCCTGATGCGTGCCCACATCGAACACAGCAAGCTCGAGGTGAGGAAGATCACGCTGGACATGCTCTACCAGGCGCGTAATCGAGGGCGTGCTGCGCGCAAGAACTGATCGGGGACGCGCCGCGCACTCCCGGTTGTGGACTTTGCGTTGACTTGGCGCAGTCGCGTCGCCACTATTGCTCCGTTCACCGCGCGCATGCGCGTTTGGCAGGCCCGGTGAGCCGAATCGCAGCCGGGTGCGGGTTCCCCGCAAACGCAGCTGCGCCACGGGGGAGCGGCTATGGATTTCAGGCTGACCGAACAGCAGCAGATGTTCCGCGACTCGGTCGCGGCTTTCGCCCGCAGGGAACTGGCTGACGGCGCGCTGGCCCGCGCGCACAGCGCGCAGTTTCCGCATGACGTCGCCAAAAAGATGGCACAGACCGGTCTGCTGGGCATCACGATTCCGGAAGCCGACGGCGGCAGCGGCGGGACGTTGATGGATGCCGTGCTGGCGATTGAAACCATTGCCGCGTTCTGCCCGCGCAGCGCCGACGTGATCCAGGAAGGCAATTTCGGCGCGATCCGCGTGCTCGCGCACTTTGCCAATGCTGACCAGAAGAAACGCTATCTCGCACCGCTGCTGAAAGGCGAGGAAGTCATTGCGGTCGCGATGACCGAACCGGAAGCCGGTTCCGCGACGACTGATCTGGTGACCAGCGCGATACCCGACGGCGCGGGTTATCGCATCAACGGTACCAAGGTGTTCCCCAATCCGCATGCCGACCAGTACCTGGTGTATGTGCGCTACGGTCCCGGTGTCGGCGGCATCGGTTCGGTGCTGCTGCGCCGTACCGCTGAGGGCTTCAGTACCGGCACGCCGTCAAAATTCATGTCCGGCAATGACTGGGCGACGCTGTATTTCGACAATGTTTATGTGCCGCCCGAAGATGTGCTGCTCGGGCCCGGCGGATTCAAGCAGCAGATCGCCGGGTTCAACGCCGAGCGCATCGGCAACGCGTCGCGCTCCCTCGCCTACGGCCGCTACTGCTATAACCTCGCGCGTGACTATGCGCTGACGCGCAGCCAGTTCGGCCGCCCGTTGTGCGAATTCCAGGGGCTGCAGTGGAAATTCGCCGACATGAAAATGAAGCTCGATGCCGCACAGCTGCTGCTCTACCGTGCTGCGGTCAACGCCGATCGCGGCTTTCCGGCAGCGGATGAGACCACGATCGCGAAGCTGATGTGCAATCAGGCCGGGTTTGAAATCGCCAATGAAGCCATGCAGGTCATGGGCGGCCTCGGCTACACGCAGGAAACGCTGGTCGAGTATTGTGTGCGCCGCTGCCGCGGCTGGATGCTTGCCGGCGGATCAATCGAGATGATGAAAAACCGCCTGGCCGAGATTATCTTCGAGCGTCGCTTCTCG
>JAOUIN010000291.1 GCA_029883965.1 Betaproteobacteria bacterium | reverse complement strand
GCACGAAAGCAACATCGCGAACCTGCGCAAGGAACTGTCCACGCTGCGCTAGCTACGCGTGTAAGCCGGAAATTGTCTGACCGGCGCCGTGTTTCTCCTGACCGATACCACCTGATGTCACCGGGCTGCCAGCTGCGCTGGCGCGCTTCTTGCTCGTCCCATGGGTGATGCCATGCATATTGATCCGGCGGCGTTGGCCGGACTGGATCTGCTTGCAACGGCAGTGGTGGTCGTTGATGACAATGAATCCGTGCTCCACATGAATCCCGCCGCCGAAAATCTGTTCGAAGCTTCGCATACCAGCATGGCAGGCCTGACCCTCGACCGGCTACTGGGCGAGAATGATGTGCTTGCCGCTGCGATCAGTTATGCACGGGCCAATAACTGCAGTTATACGGAGCATGAGCTTGAAGTCTCGATCAACGGGCGCTCACGCCTGCATCTGGCATGCACGGTCAGCCCGGCCGAACTGGGTGCGGATGCCGCCGGAGAAACCCTGCTGGAGTTTCGCCAGATCGACCGGCAGCTGCGCGTGGAGCGTGAAGTCCGGTTGCTGGAGCAGAGTCAGGCGCATCGGGCGCTGATTCGCAATCTTGCTCACGAAATCAAAAATCCGCTGGGCGGCATACGCGGAGCGGCGCAGCTGCTGGACCGGGAGCTGGAGCGGCCGGGATTGCATGAATACACCCAGGTCATCATCAAGGAGTCCGACCGGCTGCAGGCGCTGATGGACCGGCTGCTGACGCCGCACCGGTTGCCATTGCCCGGCCCGGTCAATATTCACGAAGTGCTCGAGCGGGTGCGCAGCGTCATGCTCGCCGAGTTCCCTGACATTGTGGTGCGCCGTGACTACGACACCAGTGTGCCGCTGCTTACCGGAGACCGGGAGCAGCTGATTCAAGTGGTGCTGAACATTGTACGTAATGCTGCGCAGGCAATAACCGGGGCCCGGGACAACGGTGCCGGCCACAGCGTTGACCGCGGTGAGATAAGACTGAAGACCCGCATTGCCCGGCAGGTCACGCTGTCCCGGCGCCGATACCGCCACGCAGTGCAGCTCGAAATAATCGATAACGGCCCCGGTATCAGCGAAAACATGCGTGAGCGCGTGTTTCAACCGCTGATTTCAGGCCGCGAGGGCGGGACCGGGCTGGGGCTGACGATTGCGCACAATTTCGTCACCCAGCATCACGGCGCGATTACGTTTGAAACTGAACCCGGGGAAACCCGCTTTGTGCTGCTGCTGCCGGTGGAGGACGATCCGAAAGCGGTTCGGGCCGCCGGGAATTGAGTCGAGTGCAGATGGCCGCGGCCCGAAACATTACTGATTGTGAAACCAAATGAAACCTGTCTGGATCATAGACGACGATCGATCGATACGCTGGGTATTCGAGAAGGCGCTGGCCCGGGAAAATATCGCCTTTAAGGCGTTTTCCTCGGCACGCGAAGCGCTGGCGGCGCTCGATGAGGAAACGCCGCAGGTCGTGGTCAGCGACATCCGCATGCCGGGCGAGTCCGGTCTGGAGTTGCTGCAGCAGGCCAAGGCCCGACATCCAACGCTGCCGGTCATCATCATGACGGCCTATTCGGATCTGGAAAGCGCGGTCACCGCGTTTCAGGGCGGCGCCTATGAATATCTGCCCAAGCCCTTTGATGTGGATCACGCGGTAGAGCTGATCCGGCGCGCCATGGATGAAAGTGTGCGCCAGGACACGGCGGGCGAGGTCAGCGAATCGGTGCCGGAAATCCTCGGGCAGGCGCCGGCGATGCAGGAAGTGTTCCGTGCGATTGGCCGGTTATCGCAATCGCATGCCACTGTGATGATTACCGGGGAATCGGGCACGGGCAAGGAACTGGTCGCGAGCGCCTTGCATCGACATAGCCCGCGAGCGGGGCGCCCGTTCATTGCGATCAACACCGCAGCGATCCCCAAGGAACTGCTGGAGTCGGAGCTTTTTGGCCACGAGCGCGGCGCTTTTACCGGTGCGCAGAACATGCGTCGCGGCCGATTCGAGCAGGCGGAGGGCGGCACGCTGTTCCTCGATGAAATCGGCGACATGCCGCAGGAACTGCAGACGCGGTTGCTGCGGGTGCTCTCCGACGGCAATTTCTACCGTGTGGGCGGGCATCAGCCGATCAAGGCCAGTGTGCGAGTGATCGCAGCGACGCACCAGGACCTGGAGGCACGGGTGAAACAGGGGCTGTTCCGTGAAGACCTGTTCCATCGGTTGAACGTGATCCGCCTGCGTTTGCCGGCGTTGCGTGAACGGCGCGAGGACATACCATTGCTGGCGCGGTATTTTCTGCAGAAAAGCGCGCGCGACCTCGGCATCGAGCCGAAACGGTTCTCGGAACCCGCACTCAAATACATCGCGATGCAGGATCTCCCGGGCAACGTGCGGCAGCTGGAGAACCTGTGCCACTGGCTGACCGTGATGGCGCCAGCGGCAACCATTGAGGTCAAGGATCTGCCGCCGGAGATGCGCGCCGAATCCGTGCATGCTGAAAGCGACGACTGGGTGGCCGCACTCGGGCGCGAAGCGGAGCTGCAGTTGCATCGCGGCGAGACCGGCATCATGTCTGATTTGACGCACCAGTTTGAAAAGGTGCTGATCGTCAAAGCGCTGGCGCAGACCGGCGGGCGGCGAATTGAAGCGGCGCAACTGCTGGGGCTGGGACGCAACACCCTGACACGCAAGATTCAGGAATTGAAGATCGAGCACGGTCGTGGAGAAGGCGACGCGTAGTAACATGCCTCCGGAAGACTGATGACCGGGGGCAGCATGGCAGGCTACGACTACGATCTGATTACGATAGGCGGCGGTTCCGGCGGCGTACGTGCAAGCCGCATGTCCGCATCTTTCGGCGCCCGGGTCGCATTGATCGAGGCCGGCCCGCTGGGCGGTACCTGCGTCAATGTCGGTTGCATACCAAAGAAACTGTTTTCCTATGCGGCGGACTATGCCGCTGACTTCAACGATGCGGGCGGCTATGGCTGGTCGGCGGGCAGCGCGCAGTTTGACTGGAAAACACTGCTGGTCAACAAGGACCGCGAGATCTCACGGCTGAATGGCGTCTATGCGCGATTGTTGCAGGACGCGGGTGTCAACGTCATCGCAGGCCGTGCCCGGGTTGCAGGTCCTCATACGGTGGGGGTTGGCGGGCGGACATTGACGGGCAAACACGTGCTC
>JAOUIN010000044.1 GCA_029883965.1 Betaproteobacteria bacterium | reverse complement strand
CACCTTCACCAAACCGTATCACCCCCCGCTCGATTGCGCTGGCCTGTCCCGCGCCCCGCCGGTAGAACACGGCACTGGCAATGTTGCCGGCGGTAACTGCCAGCCGCTCCTGCTGCGGCCCGGTGTAACGGCGCTCGATGCGCACCGGCATCACCTCACTGGCGGTTTTTATGAATGGCGCAGGCAGATTCACGGCAAGACCCTGCAATGATGTTTCCACGACAAGATCAACCTGCTTCTGACGCAGCGTTAACGTACCGCGCCAGTCCGTCGTACCGCGCATGTGACGCACCCACTCCACACCGCCCGCCCGGCGCACCGCGTCGGCATTAATCCGGCCGTTATACTGAATGCTGATCGCCGCGTTGTGCTGGCTGCCTGCCGTGATGGTCAACGGCCCGCCGAGGAACGACGCCGTCACATTCGGCACCTTTACACTGGATTCGGTAAATTCGAGCCGGCCGTTGACCTGCTCCAGTGGCGGAAATCCCGGCTCGAACGTCAGCTGGTTGTTGATGAACTGATAGCTGCCGCTGATCCTGCTCTTGCCGATCTCCTGCAACGGCAATGTCAGTTTCATCCCCAGCCGTCCGCTGCCCTGGGCGCGCATATCCTTCGTAAACCGGTCGATCATCGCACTCACCGGGCTTTGCTCGATAAATTCCAGAAAATCCGCAGTCTGCCCGGCCACTTCCCCGCTGAGTTGCAGCACCTGGCGGTCATGAACCAGGTCCGGAATCAGCGCGCGCACATTCCCCAGCTGTGCATTGCGTATGTTCGCCTTGCGGGCATTGAATTCCAGACGCTGGCCGCGAAACCTGAAATCCCCTTCAATGCCGGTAATGCGCGGCCAGCTGTCTCCATAATGCACCGTGCCATCATTGACCTTGGCCGCGACCTCGAAAATGCCGTGACGCTCGTCGGCAAACGGGAAATGCGCCAGATCGCCTTTGAGGCGGAACCGGACATCGTCAGAACTGCCCGCAACAAACGCCTTGTCCAGCCAGGGCCGGGAGCCCTGGGCCACAGTAAGCGGCAGATAGGCAGTCACCCGCCGCGCCAGCCCGCGGGTCAGGTGTCCGGTCAGGTCCGCAACACCGGGCCCTTCGACCGCGGTGCGGTAACTGCCGAACAGCGTGCCGGCCAGATCCGCGTTGGCATAAGCGAAATTACTGAAGCGGAGCTCAACGCCCTGGGCATTTTGCGACCATGCCAGCTGGCCCGTCAGCGTGTCGAAGCGCAACTGTTCGCGAAACAACGCCGGCAGATCCAGTGTCGCTTTCTGTGTAACCACGTGCAGCGTTCCGCCCTTTTCCGAACCGTCGATGTTGCCGCTGAATCCGGAAAATCCCGGCACCAGGTCGTTCCGTTTGAGAGACAGCTCGTTGAAGCGCCCGCGCACCGCGTACTTCGCCGGTTGAGGCCATGCACCCTCCCAGCGCAACGAAAGATCATAGACACCGCCGGCGGGCGCATATGCAACAAGCGATTTGCGAACAGCGTCTCTCAGCGGCAAGCGGTCTGCGAGTTGCACCAGCGGCGCAAGCTCCAGCGCATTGGCCTGGATGTCGCCCTTCCGGTAGCCATCTCCGTCCGCACCGCTGACACGCAATGCCAGGTCAACCGCCGGCAGCACCAGCTGGTCTCCGGTCGTAAAAGCCAGTTTGCGCGTCGTAAATTCGAATCCGTCCGCGACCCGCTTCCATGTGAAACGTCCGCCGAGTTCCAGCATTTGCAGTTCCCGGAGATCGGCACCCAGCGTGGTCCGCACATCGCGCAGTTGCGCATCGGCAATGAGACCCACCGGGACATTGCGATCGAACGTAAGCCAGGTGCGCAATGCGCCGGTGCCTTGCGGAAAATGCACCGGAAACTCGAGCCAAGGCCGCCAGGCCGCAATATCGACATGATCGACCTGCAGAAACAGCTGCCCGGTCAGCAAAGTTGCAAGCGACTGAAAGTCTTCGCCGGTCAGGTCGGCGCGCAGATCAAGAGGCGAGGCCAGCGCGGCCGGCGGTACCGCGCGCAACGCCATCCGGTGCCGGTCGCCGGTGTTGACGATGCGCAGGCGCAGGCCGTCCAGTTCCAGCGGCGGCGCAGCGCGCAGATCATCGTGCCAGATCAGCTGTGCATCATGAATTTCAATGTCGCGCTGGCCCAGTATCCAGCGCGAAAACCCGCCGCTGTCCGATTCCCCGACGTTCATCGCGATGCCGGCGACGGTAATGCCGCCGCCGGCATCGCGACGCACCGTAAGGGACGGGCGAAAAACATCCAGCGAATGGAAATTGATCTGCAACTGCGCGGCCGAGCGCCAGGACAGCGTGGCATCGACACGCGGCAGTTCCAGCGCCGGACGTCCCGCCGCGTCATGCACGACGACTTGCGTCAGCGCAAGCTGCGGCCGCAAGCCGTCCCAGTTCGCATCGATGGCGCCGATGGTGATGCGCTGCTGCGCCGCCCTGCTCAGCGCTTGCGCGATATCATCACGGTAAGCGCCAATATCCGGCAGTATCCAGTAGCGCAGCGCGAGTATCGTTACAGCAAAGACAAATCCAGTTGCGAGCACGCCCCAGGTCAGCAGGCGATAAATCCACAGCGTACTGACATGTATTCCGCTGCGGACTGCTGCAATGCTCA
Organism: Betaproteobacteria bacterium; assembly: GCA_029883965.1. GTDB lineage: Bacteria > Pseudomonadota > Gammaproteobacteria > Burkholderiales > SG8-41. The sequence goes on along the minus strand of JAOUIN010000044.1, from coordinate 10,269 downwards.
TGTTTTGCCTGAAAAAATATAAAATGCGATAGTGAAACAAGGGCTTAGCCATTCTAACGCGAACCGGACATGGAATCGAATAACGCACAGGCACCGGTAACCGCGGACCAGGCCATTGCTGCCGCGGCCGGTTACAGCCGCTATCTGCAGCGTCTGTTGACCGCAAATCCCGCAATCCTACTGCCGTCCGAACTCGGCCAGCCGTTTACAGCCGCAGCCATGCAATCCGAGCTCGCAGCCATGACGATCACCGATGACGGCACTCTGGGTATCGCGTTGCGACGCCTGCGCCAGCGGGTCATGGCACGGCTGATTACCCGCGATCTCAACGGCTTCGCGACGCTGGACGAGGTTGTCGGCACGGTCACGCATCTGGCCGAAATCGCCGTACGGACGGCTGTCGCGCAATTGCACATCGATCTGGCTGCCGTTCACGGGGAGCCGCGCAGCGGCACCGACGGGAAACCGCAGCAACTCCACGTCGTCGGCATGGGCAAGCTCGGCGGCGCCGAACTCAATGCCTCCTCTGACATCGATCTGGTGCTGATTTATCCCGACGAAGGCGAGACTGACGGCGGGCGTTCGTTGAGCAATCACGAGTTTTTCACCCGCATGGCGCGACGCCTGATTGCCACGCTGAGTGAATTGACCGCGGACGGGTTTGTCTTTCGCGTGGACACCCGGTTGCGGCCCTATGGCGACAGCGGCCCGCTGGTCGTCAGCTTTGACATGCTCGAGAACTACCTGATCACGCAGGGCCGGGCGTGGGAACGTTATGCCTGGATCAAGGGCCGGCCGCTGACGGGCGACCAGGCAGACGCATTGCTGGCCCTGGTACGCCCGTTCGTATTCAAGCGACATCTGGATTACGGTGCCTTCGCATCCATGCGCAACCTGCACAGCCAGGTCCGTCACGAAGTCAACCGCCGTGACCGGGTCGACAACATCAAGCTCGGACCCGGCGGCATTCGCGAAATCGAATTCATTGCCCAGGTGTTTCAGTTAATCCGGGGCGGCCACGAGCACGCACTGCAACAGCAATCAACACTTCCGGTCCTCACGGTGCTGGGCGAACGCCAGTTCATCGATCCGGCCGCGGTGACCGACCTGAAGTCAGCCTACGTATTCCTGCGCAACCTCGAACACCGGCTGCAATACCGTGACGACCAGCAGACCCAGGCCATGCCGGCCGATCCGGCTGAACGCCTGCTGGTAGGCCACAGTATGGGATTTGCCGACGATGCCAGCTTTTCCGCCACGCTCGAGCAGCACCGCAGCGCCGTATCGCAACAGTTTGATTCCATATTCGCCGCAAGTGATACCACCGATCATCAGCTGTCCGCGCTGTGGCACGAACCGTACACGGAAGACAGCAGCACTACCGCGGAATTGTCAGCGCTCGGCTATACCCGTGCGAACGAACTTTGCCGGCGCCTGTCGCTGTTCCGTCATGGCAACCGCTATCGGCAAATGCCTGCCGACAGCCAGCGCCGGCTCGACCGGCTGGTTCCTGCGGCAATTGCCGCAGCCGCTGCGCATGACAACCCGGATGCCACCCTGGAACGGCTGCTCGAACTGTTCGAGGGCGTCAGCCGTCGCGAAGCCTATCTCGCGCTGTTGCATGAATATCCACACGCGCTCGACCGGGTCACAGATCTGATGAGCGCCAGCCCCTGGGTTGCGCAATACATCACGCAACACCCCATCCTGCTCGATGACCTGCTCGATGCGCGAACCCTGCTCGCCGCACCGGACTGGGATGCCCTGCGTGCCGAACTGCGTGGAAACCTCGCTGCGGCAGCAGAAGATATCGAGCAGCAAATGGACATGCTCAGGCATTTCAAAAATACGCAGACGCTGCACTGCATTGCGCAGGACATCGCCGGCACGCTCCCGCTGGAAACACTCAGCGACCAGCTGTCCGACGTCGCCTGCGTGATTCTCGAAGAAGTGCTGCGCCTGTCGTGGCAGGGCCTGAGCCAGCGCCATCGCGATACGCCACGATTCGCCATCGTCGGCTATGGCAAGCTGGGTGGTAAGGAGCTGGGCTATGCGTCCGACCTCGACATCGTATTCGTCTATGACGACGATGCACCGGAAGCCGCGGAAAACTACGCACGTCTCGCACAACGCATCAACAACTGGCTGACCAGCGTTACTGTTGCGGGGGTGCTCTACGAGACCGACCTGCGGCTGCGCCCCAACGGTGCCGGCGGTCTGCTGGTGACATCGCTGGAAAGCATGCGGGAGTACCAACTGCAGAAAGCGTGGATCTGGGAACACCAGGCACTGACGCGCGCGCGCAGCGTGGCCGGCGACACGGCAATCGGGCGCGCATTCGAGGAATTGCGGATCAGCGTACTGCGCAAACCGCGAGACCCGGCCAGGCTACGCGAGGAAATACTCGGCATGCGCCGCAAAATGCTGGACGCCCACCCAAACACCAGCGGACTGTTTGACCTGAAGCATGACCCCGGCGGGATCATCGATGTCGAATTCATGGTTCAGTATCTGGTGCTGGGCCATGCCCATGCCCATGCGGAACTGGTTGCCAATACCGGCAACCTCGCGCTGCTGAAAACGGCTGCTTCCCTGGACCTGATCAGCGCCGGCGATGCGCAGGACGTGCACGCAGCCTACCGCCAGTTTCGCAAGCTGCAGCATCAGCTGCGGCTGGCCGGTGAAAAATACGCACGCGTGGACCCGGGCAGCGTGGCGGCGTCCGCTGCCGCGGTCACTTCACTGTGGCGAGCATTGTTTGGCGGCGAACCGGATACAGCATCGACGCCCGAGGGTAAAACCTAGACGGTCACGTCCCGCAGATGCGGGGCAAGGTCAACCAGCTGGTAGACCTCAGCATTGCCCTTGCCCTTGATGGTTATGTGTACCGGCGAATCGAACTGGAACAGGTTGCGCGAGCGCTTGTAAGTGACGGCATCGACGAGGATCACGCCGGCCTTCGCCTCACCGGTCACCCGGCTTGCCATGTTGACGGTATCGCCCCATAGATCATAAATGAACTTTCGGGTACCGATCACGCCCGCCACAACCGGGCCGGAACAAATGCCGACGTGTATGCCGATCTCGACGCCGCGTCGTTTGGAAAACTCCGCCATGTATTTGCGTATGTCCAGTGCCAGCCGCAGTATCGACGACGAATAGTCGCGAGCATCAACGGCAAAATCCACGCCATCGTGTTCCTGCAGGCCGCCGGCCACCATGTAGGCGTCGCCGATGGTCTTTATTTTCTCAACCCGGTGATAATCCGCCAGCGCATCGAATTTCGAAAAAACCTCGTTCAGCAGCTCCACCATCGCCTTCGGCGGAATCTCTTCCGCGAGCTGGGTAAAGTTGATGATATCGGCAAACATCACGGTCACATCGGCAAAGCCATCCGCGATGATGCCCTGCTGGTCCTTCAGCCGCCGCGCAATCGGCGCTGGCAGGATGTTGAGCAGCAGCGCCTCCGATTTCTCCTGCTCGATGCGCAGCAGGCGATTGTGCTTGGAAACTGCATCTTCGAGCTTGTCCCTCTGGCTGACGAAATATCTGATCAGCAGGTACATGATCGTCGACATCGCGACAAAGTTCAGCGTAAAGAACACTGCGATGCTCTGCATGGTGACGCCCGCTTCGACGCCGTCGGTAAGCCAGTAATCGAAAAAACCGGACATCGCGGTCAGCATGACGTAGGCGGAAAACCAGGGCAGCGACTGGCGGGGCCCCTGAAATATCATCACCCCAACCGGGGCCAGCAGCGCCCACAATGCCACGCCGGACGAACTGACAAAGCTGCCGATGCTCCACTGCATGATGAACGGCACGAACAGAAACAGGCTCACCTGCAGCGTGCGGAATACCGCAAAATTGAGCGTATAGACGTAATACGCCAGCGACAACGCCGACACACCCAGATACACCAGCGGCACCGTCGATGAAAACTTGATGCCCATGGCCCAGTACAGCGCCAGCCACAGCACGGAGCCGAATCCCATCAACCCGCAGGCAAAGATCAGCAGGGTCTTGTTCAGACGTTCCTGGTCAGTGTCCTGCTTGTTGATGACGCGGGCACTCAATCCGTTGAGTTTCGCGCGTAACCCTGTCAGCATTTGTTCTCCCGCCCGGGCCTCAGGATACCAGCCGGAGCCACCCTTTTTTGAAGAACGCATTGTAGCCGGTAAGCGTGCGTTCTAGAACCACACATGCCTGTTTTTCCGGGAATTTCCGGCGCACGTCGGCAGCAATCGACAAATCGGCTAGAATGCTCACCCTCGCCGCTGGGCGCGCGCAAAGCGGGGCGCCGGCGCAGCAAACGGCGGGTGCAGTGCCGGAAGCGGCTGCCACGCCGGACGGGCAAACCGGGATCCGCATCCATTGAACTGATTTCATTCGGGAGAATTTTGGCATGTCCATGGCTGATCGCGACGGGCAAATCTGGTATGACGGGAAACTGGTGCCCTGGCGCGACGCGACGACCCACGTCCTGACCCATTCCCTGCATTACGGACTCGCCGTATTCGAAGGCGTCAGGGCCTACAAGACCGAAATCGGCACGGCCATATTCCGGCTGAAGGACCACACCGACCGCTTCTACAACTCCGCGCATATCTACATGATGAAAATCCCGTACACACGGGAAGTGCTGATGGAGGCACACAAGGAAGTGGTGCGCACCAACAAGCTGGAGTCGTGCTATATCCGGCCGATCGCGTTCTTCGGCTCGGAGAAAATGGGCGTGTCTCCCAAGGGCGCCAGCGTGCATGTCGCCATTGCCGCGTGGCCCTGGGGCGCGTATCTGGGCACCGAAGCGCTCGAGAAAGGCATACGCGTCAAAACCTCGTCCTATGCCCGCCACCACGTCAATGTCTCCATGTGTCGCGCAAAATATTCGGGCACCTATGCCAATTCGATCCTCGCCAACCTTGAAGCAACGGAGCACGGTTATGATGAAGGGCTGTTGCTCGATGTCGATGGTTTCGTCGCCGAAGGTTCGGGTGAAAACCTGTTCATGGTCAAGAACGGCAAGCTCTACGAACCGGAACTCACCAGTTCACTGATCGGCATTACGCGTGAATCGATCATTACGATCGCGCAGGAAATGGGCTACACCGTGACCGCCAAGCGGATCACGCGCGATGACCTGTACATTGCCGACGAGGCTTTCTTTACCGGCACCGCCGCCGAGGTCACGCCTATCCGCGAACTCGACGGCCGCGTAATCGGCGACGGCAAACGCGGTCCGATTACCACGCGGCTACAGAAGAAATTCTTCGAGTGCGTCAACGGACAGTCCGCGGAACATCGCGGCTGGCTGTCGCCGGTTGCTCTCTGACGCGGCCATGAACGAGCCCACCGCAAACAAGTCCCGCCGGATCGAGGTCACCGCAGGCGATCTGCCGCTGCACTGCCCGATGCCCTCGATGCTGCTGTGGAACGCACATCCGCGGGTATTTCTGCCGATCGAGAACACCGGCGAAGCACTTTGCCCCTACTGCGGCACGCGCTACACACTCAAAGGCGGCGCGGCCGCCGGGCATCACTGAGTATGGTGAGCGCGGAACGGCATCTGCTGCTCCGCGCACACCGTCGCCCGTGAATATCCTCGTCGTCGGCCCGTCCTGGGTGGGCGATACCATACTGTCGCAACCCCTGCTGCAACTGCTGAAACAGCAGCACCCCGGGGCACAGATTGATTACCTCGCGCCTTCATGGACGCTGCCCCTGCTCGCGCGCATGCCCGAAGTAAGGCTGGGCATCACCAATCCCTTCGGACACGGCGCGCTGCAGTTGGCCGCACGGCGGCGCCTGGCACGCACACTGCGGTCCGCAGCATACGATCAGGCGCTGGTCCTGCCGAATTCATTCAAGTCCGCGCTGATTCCGTGGTTTGCGGACATTCCGCGACGCACCGGTTTTCGCGGTGAAGCACGCTGGGGTCTGATCAACGATCTGCACCGGCTAGACCCGGCAAGACTGCCGCAGATGGTTCAGCGTTTCGCCGCGCTCGCATTGCCGCCGGAATCGCCGCTGCCTGAGCCCCTGCCACGACCTGCGCTACAGTCATCCCCGGAACAACAGCAGCGCCTGCTCGCCCGCCTCGGCCTGACACTGGAAAAACCGGTAGTTGCCTTTTGCCCCGGCGCCGAATTCGGGCCGGCCAAGCGCTGGCCGGAAACGCATTTCGCCGCGCTGGCTAACCTGTTGGCAGCGCGCGGCTGTGCCGTGTGGCTGATCGGCTCCCCCAGGGACCACGCCGTCGCAGCCGCCATCGCGCAGGCCAGCACCGCCGTAAATCTCTGCGGCAGGACCGATATCGCAGAAGCCGCCGACCTGCTGGCGGCGACGCGACTGGTGGTCACCAATGATTCCGGCCTGATGCATGCCGCCGCCGCGGTCGGCCGGCCCGTCATTGCACTGTACGGATCGAGTTCGCCGCATTTCACACCACCGCTGAGCAGCGATGCGCGCATCGTCACGCTGGGACTGGAGTGCAGCCCGTGCTTCAAACGCGAATGTCCTCTCGGACACCTGAAATGCCTCAAGGATCTTGAACCGGCGCGTGTATGCGCCGAAATCGATTTTGCTAGAATCTGCGCTTGATCGTGCAGACCGGGGAGCTGCCGTGAAAAAAGCACTGTTCGCCACACCACAGGACGCTGAAGCAGCTTTTTATGAAGCACTGGTCAAGCGCGATCTCGACGCCATGATGGACGTCTGGGCCGATGACGACGACATGTACTGCGTGCATCCGGGCGGCGCGCGCATCACCGGTGTTGAACGCATACGCGAATCGTGGCGCCAGATATTCGCCGGCGGTCAGGACCTGAACTTCAGGCTGCGCGAGCAGCAGATCATCCACACAATGATGCTCGCCGTACACAGCGTCTATGAAGACATCTCGATCGCGGGCCAGCCACGCATGCGTCAGCCCATGATCGCCACCAATGTCTATCAGCGTACCGAGCGCGGCTGGCGCATGGTCGTACACCACGCTGCGGCGGCGCCGGGCAGCGTCAAATCAGACGTGCCCGACGAACCGGCGACCAAGACCCTGCACTGAGGGCCGGGCGCCGGCCGCCGCTGCAACCGTTGTCCGCATAGTGAATTCCGTGACGTAAAAGCACGCGGCATCCGCTATACTGATACAGTCCGTTTAGTGGACGCATGACGCCGCCGGCCCGCGCACTGTGCGCTGCACCCGGGCATGCGGCAATCAGACCAATCCTGCGCAACAGCAACGCATGACCGACATTACGACGCCCGCCGAACTTGCATTGCCGCTGCGCAGCGCCAAACCACGTCGCCACGGCATTACCTCGATGATTGACTTCGGTCCCGACACCTTCGGCTGGTCGGGCGGCGAGCACGGCATCCGCGACCTGCTCGATGTCGCCGCGGACTACATCGACTACGCCAAGATCTATGCGATGAATGCGCTGCTGATCCCGGCCGATGTGGTCAAGCGTACGACCCGGCTTTACCTCGATGCCGGCGTAATGCCTTTTGCCGGCGGCATCCTGTTTGAATATGCATGGCGCCGGAACGAAATCGACGGCCTGATCGCACTGCTCAAGCGCCTCGCAATACCCGGCCTGGAGATCTCCGAGAACTACGTGACGCTCTCTGCAGACGAGCGCGCCCGGATGATCGACCGTTTCCAGCAGGCAGACGTGAAAGTCGTTTACGAGTTCGGCCGCAAGAATCCCGAGGATCCGCTGAGCCTGGACCATCTGGAAGGCATCGTGCGCGCGGTCGCGGCGCAAGGCATCCACCATGTCACGGTCGAGCAGTGTGAAATGGATCTGCTCGCCAGGGATTCCCCGCAAAGCCTGAAAACCCTGTCGGCGCAGGACTGGTTCAGTCATGTCGTCATCGAAGCCGACCCGTACGCTTTTCCGCAGCAGCATGTGCAGATGCTGCGCGACTTCGGCCGCGACGTGAACCTGGCCAATATCGCGCCCGGACAGATCCTGCGACTGGAAGGCTTCCGCCGGGGCATCGGCCGCGCCGTCAATTATTCCTTGCTCTCCGGCGACGACAGCCGGCCTGCAGGCATATAAGCTGAATTCACATAACATATTGTTTTTATTGATATTTTTATAATCCCATGAACAAGACATCCTTTGGCCGTCCTGACGTCATCGTCGTCGGTGCCGGCAACGCCGCAGCGTGCGCTGCGCTTGCCGCGCGCGAACACGGCGGCAACGTGATCATGCTCGAAGCCGCTCCGCCCGACGAGTGCGGCGGCAACAGTCGCTATACCGCAGGGGCGATGCGCGTGCAGTTTGACGGCGTCGACGATCTGCAGCAAATCGTTCCGGATCTTACCGACGAAGAAAAAAAGGCGGACTTCGGCACCTATACCGCCGAGCAGTTTTACGACGACATGGGCCGCATCACCCAGTACCGCACCGACCCCGATCTTTGCGAAATCCTGGTGTCGCGCAGTCTCGAGACGCTGACGTGGATGCGCAAAAAAGGTGTCAAGTTCCAGGCCAGTTTCGGCCGCCAGGCGATGAAAATCGACGGCAAGTTCAAATTCTTCGGCGGCCTCGCCGCCGAGACCTGGGGCGGCGGTCCCGGTCTGGTCGAGAACGAACACAAGGCCTGCGAACGCGAGGGCATCAGGATTTTCTACGAAACGCCCGCCACCGGGCTGGTCACTGATGACAATGGCCGCGTGACCGGAATAAAAGCGCGGCATCAAGGCAAAAATGTCGAAATTCCGTGCAAGGCGGTCGTGCTCGCCTGCGGCGGCTTCGAATCGAACGCCGAGATGCGCACGCGTTACCTCGGCGCAGGCTGGGACCTGGCCAAGGTGCGCGGCACCCGCTTCAACACCGGTGCCGGCATTCGCATGGCGCTCGAAGCCGGCGCGCTGCCCTACGGCCACTGGTCTGGCTGCCACGCGGTGGGCTGGGACATGAACGCACCGGCCTTTGGCGACCTCGCGGTCGGCGACAATTTCCAGAAACACAGTTATCCGATCGGCATCATGATCAACGCCAACGGCGAGCGTTTTGTCGACGAAGGCGCGGACATCCGCAACTACACCTACGCCAAGTACGGCGCCGTGGTGTTGAATCAGCCGGGCATGTTCGCGTGGCAGGTGTTCGACGCGCAATCGATCCCGCTGCTGCGCGACGAATACCGCATCAAACAGGTCACCAAGGTGCGTGCGGATACGCTGGAAGAACTCGTGAAAAAACTCGAGGGCGTAAATGCGGACGCCTGCCTCCGCGAAATCAAGGCCTACAACAAGGCCGTGCGCACCGATGTGCCGTTTAATCTGACGATCAAGGACGGCCGCAGCACCGAAGGTCTGAAGATCAACAAGTCGAACTGGGCGCTGACCATAGACCAGCCGCCGTTTGAAGCCTACGCCGTGACCTGCGGCGTCACCTTTACGTTCGGCGGCGTCAAGATCAACAGTGAAGGCAACGTCGAAGATACCGCCGGCAAGCCCATCGCCGGGCTCTATGCCGCGGGTGAAATGGTCGGCGGCCTGTTCTATCACAACTATCCCGGGGGCACCGGCCTCACTTCCGGCGCCGTGTTCGGCAAACTCGCCGGCGACAGTGCCGGAAAACATGCCGCCGATAAAACCAAAAGCTGAAATTCACGCATATTCCAGACTGTGAGCATCAACCCTTGTGCCCGGCAGCCCCGGGCGTAGAATCCAGCGCAAGACCCACCGAAGGAGTCCGTCATGAATGCACCCGCAGTCAAGATCAACAAGCCCGTCCGCGAACAGGTCAGCAAGGAAGAATGGGAAGCACGCGTCAACCTCGCTGCCTGCTACCGCCTGATGGCCGAGTACGGCATGGTGGAGATGGTGGCCAACCACATCTCGGTGCGCGTGCCTGGAACCGAAGACCAGTTCCTGATAAATCCCTACGGCATGCTCTACGAGGAAATGACGGCATCTTCGATGCTGAAAATCGACCTTGAAGGCAACGTGCTGTTCAACGCCACCGACTATGGCGTCAACGAGGCCGGCTTCGTCATTCACAGTGCCGTGCATGCCGCGCGTCATGACGTGGATTGCATCATTCACACCCATACCCTCGCCGGCATGGCAGTGTCCGCAATGAAATGCGGCATCATGCCGATCGCACAATCATCAATGCGCTTCCTCGACATCGCCTACCATGATTACGAGGGTGTGGCGCTGCGCCTCGAAGAACGCGAGCGCCTGGTGCAGAACCTCGGCAACCGCGAAGCCATGGTGTTGCGCAATCACGGGTTGCTGACCACCGGGGCAAGCAT
>JAOUIN010000043.1 GCA_029883965.1 Betaproteobacteria bacterium | reverse complement strand
ATTGTGGACCGTGCTGCTATCACTGATTTTTGCATTGATCTGGCGGGGCGGCCCCGGCTGGAAAACCTATGCGCCGGTGGTGGCTTTGTCGCTGCTGGTACATGTTGCCGGCGACTGGATCACCGGCTTCGGTACCATGATCTTTGCGCCGCTGTCAGATTACCGCTACGGCCTGGGTACTACGTTCATCATCGACCTGTGGTTCTCCGGCATCATCGTCGCCGGTCTGGCCGCGTCGCTGTTGTTGCGGCGTTCACGTGCGCCTGCGGTAGCGGGGCTGGCGGTGCTGGCTGCGTACGTGGTCATGCAGTATGCGTTGCTGCAGCAGGCCGTTGATTTCGGCGCACGGCATGCGCGCGCGGCGGGCATCGAGCATGCGCGCGTGAGCGCAATGCCGCGGCCGGTATCGCCGTTCAACTGGACCGTGGTCGTGGAGAATGGCGGCACCTACCGCTACGCGCATGTCAACCTGATCCGTAAATCGGTGCTGGCACCGGCGGTTGAAGCGGGTTTCATCGAACGTCTGGACGCCGCGTACCGGCCGCTGGACCGGGCAGTCTGGGAATCCGATGTGCGCTTCGGCAACGGGGCGCAGGGTGCCGCGGTGCGCGCGGTGTTCGAGCATCCGCAGTTTGCGTTTTTCCGCTGGTTTTCCGCCTATCCGGCCCTGCATGGTGTGGACAGCGATGACGTCAACCTGTGCATCTGGTTCAAGGACCTGCGTTTCCTGACGCCGGGCCGCGGCAGCTTTCCGTTCATCTACGGCATGTGCAGCGCCGGGTCCGGGCCGATGCGCCCGTTCCGGCTCGATGCCGGCAGCCGCTACCCGGTGTATTGATACTGCGGTTGCACCTGCGTCGTTTCCTTGAGCGATCGTTGACGTAAATCAAGTCGCTCCGCGCCGGCAAGGGCACACTGCCGTTCATGTCCGCATTCCCGCTACGTCTGGTTCTCATCCTGCTGCTGTGCGGCGCACTGCCGGCCGTGGCGGCGCCGGCTGAGCCCGCGCCGGTCCAGCGCGAAATCATTCCCGGCTCCGAACTGATGACCAGCCAGGAGCGTGAACGCTACCGGTTGCGCCTGCGCGGAGCAGGCACGCCCCAGGAGCGGGAGCGTTTGCGCGCTGAACACGTCAAGGCGATGGAAGAACGTGCGCGATTGCAGGGATTGACGATCATCGACTATTCGCGCGAAAAAAAGGCGAAATGAGCCGCGCGATGAATACGCGCATGTTCACGGCGCTGGTTTTCGTCCTGCTGCTTGGCGGCGCAACGGTTGTGCATGCCGCCGGTGATCCGGTTCGCGGCGAACAGCTGCACCGGGATTGCGAGGGTTGTCATGGCACTGGACTCTACGTCCCGCCGAAGGCGAAAGTGAAAACGCTGGCGGCGCTAAAGAAAGAAACCGAGCGCTGGAACGACCGCATGAATCCCAAATTCAGCAAACAGGAAATCGAGGATCTGGTCGCTTACATGAATCGCGATTTCTATAAGTTTTCGCAGTAGGTGTTGCGGGAACCAAGGTAATTATAACTATATGTTTTTATTGGTATTTTAAGTATTTTCCGCAGACAGCAGCCAACGCATCGCATCCAGCCCCGAGTGATTCAGCGCGTAGGTGGTGTGCTCGCGCACCACGGGTTTTGCGCGGTAGGCGACGCTGACGCCGCATTCGGCGAGAAATTTCAGATCATTCGCGCCGTCGCCGACGCCGGCAATCTGTTCGCGTGAAATGTTCAGTTCTGCTGCGACCTTCAGCAGCATGGCGCGTTTGGCATCGGCGTTGACGATCTCTCCGATCACCGCGCCGGTGAGCTTTCCGTTTTTCACTTCCAGCACATTGGAATGCGTGTAGTCGAGTTTGATGCGTGTCTTCAGTCGGTCGGTCATGTAAGTGAAACCGCCGGATACCAGCAGCGTCTTGATGCCGGCGCGCCGCACCTGTTCCAGCAGCTGCTCCGCACCCGGCGAGAATTTCAGCCGTTCGTCGTAGACGCGCTGCAGCGCGGATTCGTCGAGGCCTTCCAGCAGTGCCAGCCGCTCACGCAGGCTCTGGTCATATTCGATCTCACCACGCATCGCGCGCGCGGTGATTCTCGCAACCTCGGCCTTGAGGTTCACCATGTCGGCGAGTTCGTCGATGGTTTCCATGGTGATCAGCGTCGAGTCCATGTCCATGACCAGCAGGCGGCAGTCTGTGAGCTTCCGGCCTTCCGGTACAAAACCGTGATCGAGTTTTGCGTTTGCACACAGTTTGTCGATGCCCGCGGCGGGTCTGGCGTCTTTCAGACGAAATGCCGTGTCGGACAGGCGTTCGATGGCGCCGGCGCCAGAGAGTTTCGCAATTTCCTTGAGGTCGCGTGTTTCGATCTCCGCGCCCTGGATGACGAGATGCATGACGGCTTCCGTGCAAAAGAGCGGCGATTATAACGGAGCCGCCGCAGTCGACCGGGTCAGGGTCTGGTGATCCACGCCGCGATGCGGCCGACAACATCGCGCTCGATGCCGTTGAAACCGTGATAGGCGCGCGCCTGGCACGGGTCGCCGACGTCATTGCCGCCCTCAAAAACCAGCAGTTCCCTGCGCGGCGGTGTGGTCAGGCGATCCATCAGTAGCGGCATATCGTTGAACAGGCAGTAGCGGCAGGCGTCGTGGCGGTGATGGGCGACGAGCACGGGTATGCGCAGGCGATCAAGCGCCATATCAGGCACCGCGGTGCCGCGCCGGTCGTTGAGCATGGTGGCCGTGAGCACGATGCCGTCGGGCCCACCCGCGCCGGTCGGCAACTGGGTCGCGACGTACGCGGCGGACTGCGTGCCGCGGCTGGTGCCGACCAGCCACACCGCAACCGGCGCCTGCTGCCGGCTCCACGCGATCACGGCCTTGATGTCGGCCACGTGGTCTGCGGTCTCCCGCGGCACGGTGGAGTGATCGGAGGGCGCGTCGATGACGATGGTCAGCAATTCAAGACCGGCGAACAGATCGCGCGAACGCACCAGGAAATTGCCGCCGCGGCTGATGCGGCCGTCGGGCTGGATGCCGATGTTGCCGTCGCCGCCGGCGAACAGCACCACGGCGGCTTTGGGTTTTTCCGGTTTGATCACGAGGATGCGCTGGGTTGTGCCGGGGCGCGTTGGCAGGTCCACCACCTGTGGGGATTGCGCGCGTGCCGACGCAGGAGCCGAGGCGAGCAGCAGGCAGACAGCGATCAGGGTTGCTCTCATGGCGGCCACTCCGCGCGGTAGTAATACGGGAATCATACCTGCGTCCACTTGACGTGCCACGCCGGGGCGCGGATGCTGGCGACGTACAGATTACGCAAGGAGGATCGCCATGGCCGAACCCGTTTGCGCCCAGAAGGGACCCTATGCGCTGGAACTGACGCCGGGCGATTACTGGTGGTGTGCCTGCGGCCAGTCGAAAAAGCAGCCGTTTTGCGACGGATCACACAAGACTACGGCGTTCGTGCCGGTGAAGTTCACGGTGACCGAAGCCGAGAAGAAATGGCTGTGCGGCTGCAAGCGCACGAAAAATCCACCGTTTTGTGATGGCACGCACAAGTCACTTTGATACATTGCCGTTGAGGATTTGCGTGGCTTTTAGCGGTATTGCATAAGTGAATGTTTCCGCCCCGGGCCTCGATTCCAGCCCGGAGGCATTGGCCATATCCAGGAATTCGACCCACACGTCCCGATAAATCTCAGCGTATTTCTGCTGGAAATAGCTCAAAACATCGGGATGGCCTCCGTAGCGCTGCCAGTTGGTTTTTGGGATATAAAAATAATTACATGGATGAATGTTGCGAACCATGCGCCATGCCAGTTCCCGGTGATTCCATTCCTGATAATCCGTGTTGCCATCTTTTGCATAATAGATATGCGCTACGTGCCACCCGGCTTTATTAATATGCTCTGACAGACTGACCTCGAACATATGGGTTGGTATTGAATCTATGAATTTGTCGCGGTTCTCCGGATTGGAGAAAGGGGTCGCGTACAGTTGGTAATGCAGCCACCAGGCCGGTGCATTGTCTGAAGCGCGTAGACGAAGGCCGCTCGCCGAGCGGATGGTCTCACCGCGTCTCATTTTGGAAACCTTCCGAATGAGAAAAACGGGGTCCGGAGTTGATATGTATTCGCGCAGCATTTCGTGAAAGACCCTGACACGATCCGGGGCGGGTAATACATGCCGCGCATGCTGCTTGAACAGATCGGCCAGACTCGATTTGAAGCTGTTGGGGGCTTTGGGGATTAATGGTTTCATCTGATTTTTACAGACCCCGTGGCTTGGATTTCGGGTCATCCGCACCGGGCGATTTTTCTGAAGGTGAATGCTGATGCACAGAAACATCTGATGAAAAATCAATGAGCAGATCGAGACTGGGCAGGGCGTGCTGGTGTCTGGGCTCGCTGCCATGGATGCGGCACCATGCGGAGTGGTAAGCCCTGGCCAGAACATGCAGTTCCAGTACTTCCATCGAATCGCAGTTACTTTGTTTTAGAAGTTGGTATTTCATTGCGATTGTCCTGGTCTGTTGGAACGGCTTCGCAGCCTTCGAGGTACGGCCATTCTTTTTTCAGCGCTTCGATCTCTTCAGCGCTAAATGTTTTTGCGGTCTCGCGATGCTTGACCCATAACGCAGGCGCCGGTGGCAATCTCAGCCATCCGCCCTCGGGCTTGCCATTGATCGATTGCTGTCTTTTATCCAGCAGGTGGTAGCGTTTCATGTTTGTCCTGTCTGTTCTGGTGCGTTTGCGCCGTGGTTGCGACAGACACAGGATCGCCGCTTAAGGGAGCCGTGGCTTGCCCGCACGCGCCAAGCGTTGTGCCGAACGTGCCAACTTTGCCTAAGGGGTTGCTGCAGGTACGGGGCAAATGCCCCGTGGAAACCGGACTACGCGGTCGCGGAGTGGCGATCCCGGTAGTCGGTGGGACTCAAGCCCGTCCAGCGCTTGAATGCACGGGTAAACGCGCTTTGCCCGGAGAAGCCGAGCAGGAACGTAATGTCGGTGATGGATTTGGT
Source organism: Betaproteobacteria bacterium (assembly GCA_029883965.1). GTDB lineage: Bacteria > Pseudomonadota > Gammaproteobacteria > Burkholderiales > SG8-41. The sequence continues at coordinate 7,976 of JAOUIN010000043.1, read as the reverse complement.
GCGATCTGCGATGTAGCCCAGTGCCAGGTCGCGCCGGGTTTCGTCGACAAGCTGCTTGTAGGTGGTTTCCACTTCCGCCAGCTTGCGCTGCAGGGACCGGGGACTCATGTGCAGGCGCTGCGCGATGTCGTCGGCATTGGACTCACCGGAGGCCAGCTGTTGCAGGAATTCCGCCTTGCAGCGGGAAACCACATCCGACTTTGACAGTTTTGCCAGTTGCTCAGTAAGCAGGCTGTCAAAAACGCCGGCCAGCGGCCGGTTGGCGGTCGGCAGCGGCCGGTCAGCATCGGATTTGGCGAGCGTGAAGCTGCTGTCCTTCGCGCCGAACTGTACTTTGCAGCCATAAAAACTTTCCCAGGGCCCGGCATCGGCCGGTCGTGCGCGCCGCAATGTCACCTGCACCGGGCGCAGGGTGTCGCCTGCATTGGTCCGGCACATGCTCAGCGTGACTGACAGGGCGATATCCGGCAGCAAGGCTGCAAGTACCGGCTCATCGGTCTCGAGATGGTAGGTGAACCGGCACCCTTCATTCGTTTCATCGACGCTGGCTTCTGCCCGGCTGCCGACGATGTGCCAGTAGCGTGCCATCCGCGTCAGGCCTGCCTTCAGTGTATCGCTGGCCAGCCACGCGTGTCCGAGAACGCCGAGGTTTCCGGGATGCCAGCAGCGTGCGGCCTTAAGCCCCCAGGCCTCATCCGGAATCAGCGACGCTGCACGTATCAGCAGTGCATCGGCGGCCTTGATCGGGGAGCGGGCATTGGGATCGTCGGACGTATTGGCTTCAAGGCCGGCGTCCTTCAGTAGGCGTGCCGCGTCGAGCCCGTTGATTTCAAGCAGGCTCTTGAAAATATGTGCGATTGATCGGAGTCCGGTGTGAGCCATGCGTGTTCCGGCGCTGCGTTTATTACGTCGAGAAACCGGGGTTTCTGCGGAGATTGAATCTTACATCAGCATTGCTCCATCATGCCGGTCTGGCTGATGCACGAATGCGCTTGCGAAGAGCGCAAGGCGTCAGCGCGCTATGTCGCCGTGCGCCGGGCCAACTTTGGCAACGAGAGCGAACTGCAGCGCTTCATCGAAGCCAATTCACAAGGGGGGCGCATCAAGCGGTAGGCGCGCCGGCGTTTGTGGCCGGGCTCGCACGCAAGATCGTGCTCTACAACATGACCTTCAATTCTTTTTCGCGGCAGTTTGCGACGTATCACCTGCAATGCTGACTGAGGCTCAATACTAACTAAGGTCGCCGGGCAGGCGCTGGATCAGCTCGGGCATGGCGCCCGGGCTACGGTAGATCTTCGTTAAAAAAGAACGCCCACAGTCAACATTGCTGCGGCCGTGCCTAAAATCGCGACTTCGCCGCTGAGGTGTTTGCCTGATAAACCAATCGATGGAACTATCCCCAGCCCGACTCCGTTGCTATTCACCGGAATCTTGTTTTCATACGGTTCCTTGTAGCCGAGGAGCAGGCCTCCGGTGAGCTTGGTATGCACCAGTTGTACCGATTCGAATGGCCGCCACAGCTTGCCGACATAAAGATATTGCGAGTCCTGGTTAAAGGAGTTTTTGAAGAAAGCGGCGCCCGCCAGCCAGCGATCGGGCCGCTGGTACTCCAGGCCGATCAGGTTCTGATGGTCGCTGTGTGTGGGGTCCGGACTGAAATGGTGGGTGTACAGGCTGGTTTGCAGCATCCAGCGGGCTTCATCCTGCGCAAGAGCCGGTGCTGATTGGGCAAAAAGCCCGATCAGAGCGAGAAAACAGCAGATAAGGTGATAACGCATTGTGTGCCGGAGTCAGTAAGATGCAGGAAGGGCTTTAGGGAAGGGCGGTATTATATGGGGTCTCTGCGTAGCAGGGCCGCATGAGTGACCGTGGGAAAACAGATCCTGGCATGAAAGGCGGAATTTCCTGACTGACGGTGGTACAGCTCGCGCTACTTATTGCGGCAGTTAGTTAGGAGGCTGCGCGTCAGCCTCAGTTGGTGTCCCGGCGACACTGGTAAATTGCTTCATACGCCCGCTCGGCGATGGCGTCATCCAGAAGGCAGGCGACGGCCTGGGTGAATTCGCGCGGTGCGCCTTCGATCAGCAGATCGGTGATCCAGGCGTGGACCAGGCCCTGGCGCCGGGCATCTGGCATTGCAAGCAGGCGCTGAAGCGTGGCGTTTATTTTCTCGTCTGCACAGGCGGCCTTGAGCGGGCCGACAAACCCGTCGATGTCAGCGACTGAGCGCGTGGCTAATGCGGTCATGCCAGCATTGTCGCGTCCCGGTCTGTTCGTCTCTGCTGTTTTGATCTATGTTATTGATTTTATTGATATAAATAATCGATTATAATGCGCACCCTAATGCGCGCACCGCTGCTGCGGCACGCGTCCCACAGGGTATCCGATGAGCATAAGCACAGAAGTCGCGCGGCGACGCACGTTCGCCATCATTTCGCATCCGGACGCGGGCAAGACCACGCTGACCGAGAAGCTGCTGCTGTTTGCCGGCGCGATCCACATTGCCGGCAGCGTGAAGTCGCGCAAGGCGTCGCGTTATGCGACATCGGACTGGATGGAGATCGAGAAGCAGCGCGGCATTTCGGTGGCGAGTTCGGTGATGCAGATGGAGTACCGCGACTGCGTCATCAATCTGCTCGATACGCCGGGCCACCGTGATTTCTCTGAAGACACCTACCGTGTGCTCACCGCGGTCGATGCGGCGCTGATGGTGATCGACGCCGCCAACGGTATCGAGCCGCAGACGTTGCGGCTGTTGCAGGTTTGCCGCGCGCAGAACACGCCGGTGATCACCTTCATCAACAAGATGGACCGCGAGGTACGCGAGCCCACCGATCTTGTCGATGAGATCGAGCGCACGCTGGGCATGCCGGTGGTGCCCTGCACGTGGCCGGTGGGCATGGGCAAACAGTTCAAGGGGGTGTTCGACCTCCGGAACGATCGCATGCGCGTGTTCACCGCCGGTGAGGATCGCATCGGCGCGGAAGATGAAATCATCTCCGGCATTAATAACCCGGAAATCGCCGCCCGGTATGGCGACACCTTTGCTCATGCGCTCCAGGAAATCGAGCTGGTGCAGGGCGTGTCACCGGAGTACGACCGCGACGTATTTCTTGCCGGCAAACAGACGCCGCTGTTTTTCGGTTCGGCGATCAATAATTTCGGCGTCCAGGAAGTGCTGGATGCAGTGGTCGATTTCGCTTCACCGCCACGGCCGCACCAGGCGCTGCAGCGCAAGGTGGAGCCGGTGGAACCCAAGTTCTCCGGCGTGGTGTTCAAGATTCAGGCCAACATGGACCCCGGCCACCGCGACCGTGTCGCGTTCATCCGCGTGTGCTCGGGACGTTTCGAGCGCAGCATGCGGCTGAAAAACTGCCGCACCGAAAAATTCTTCCGCCCGAGCAGCGTGGTTTCGTTCCTGTCGCAGCGGCGCGAGCAGGTCGAGGATGCCTACGCCGGCGACATCATCGGCATCCCCAACCACGGTGTGCTGCAACTGGGGGACACGCTGACCGAAGGCGAGGACCTGCAGTTCACCGGCCTGCCGTTTTTTGCACCCGAACTGTTTCAGACCGTCGAAGTGGCGGATCCGCTGCGCAGCAAGCAGCTACGCACCGGCCTGGCGCAATTGGGTGAGGAGGGCGCGATCCAGGTGTTCAAGCCGGTGGCCGGCAGCCTGTTGCTGCTCGGCGCCGTCGGCCAGCTGCAGTTCGAAGTGGTGGCGCATCGCCTGAAACACGAATACGGCTGCGAGGCGCGGATGGCGCCGGCACGTTATGTCGCCGCGCGCTGGGTGACCTGTGACAACGAACGCGAACTGCAGCGCTTCATCGATGCGAATGCGCACCGCGTTGCGCATGATGCGGTGGGAGCGCCGGCGTTCCTGGCGGCCAATGCCATCGAGATCGATGTCGCGCAGGAGCAGTGGCCGAAGATCAGGTTCCATGCGCTGCGCGAACACGCGGGACTGATTTTTCATTCCAACGCCGTAAGCTGAACGGACTCAGCGCGTCGCAACCTCTGTCGTCCAGCGCACGATTTCATCGACCGACGCCGCAGGTGCGGTACGATGATTGGCGCCGGGTTCGTACAGGCGCTTCTGGGGATGATCGGGCAGCGCATTGTACATCTCCTGCTTGGCCCGCAGCAGCGCCGGATAGTCGCTCGTCGGCGCCACGTGCAGCACCGGCAGCGTTGGCGGCAGCGCCCGAGACGACCTCTCCTGGTTCATCGCACCAACGGGGTCGAACCAGCTGAAGTAACTGGCCGCCGTCGTGCGCACGGTGGTGGTGCCCTTGCCGCCTTCAAATTCGTCGAACTCGCCGCGTTCGTCACCCTTGCCGGACTTCACCAGCTCGCGTGCGCGGTCGACTGCGGTGCCGACATGCTGCTGGTAGAACGCCGTGCCCACATTGCCGCCGGGCGCAATGATGATCAGGCCGTTGAGCGGGTGCGCAGTGGCGTAGTGCAGTGCGAACACTGCGCCCTGGCTGTGGCCGGCGACGAACAGTCTGGTGGCACCGGCGCTGCGCAGCGCCGCCAGCGCGGCATCCACTTCTTTTTCCGCTGCGGCCACGCCCACGTCGTACTGACGCTTGCCCGACCACGGCATTTCAATGTTGGCGACCTGCAATCCCTTGCTTTTCAGTCCCTCGGCCAGTGTGTTGACAAGGCCGGTGGGGCTGCCGCCTTTGCCGTGCATTACGACGATGCCGATGTTCGCTGCGGTGGTCTGGGCGGATGCGGGGAGGGGCAGTGCAGCAGCGAGTGCGGTGCACACAGAGGCTAGAAAAACCCGACACAATGTATGCATGGTGGTCCTTCAGTCCGAAGTCAGAAAATTCGTGAGCAGTATAAACCTCGCCGCGCAGACTAGGAGAGTTCGGCGAAGACCCTGCGGATCTCGATGGTACGCGCCTTCAGATCCGGCGTCTTGACCTCGATCCGCAGCCGGTCCTGACCGGCGAGCTTGTAGTTTTTTCGGGTCTGGATGAGCGTGATGATTTTCATCGGCTCGATCGGCGGGTTGGGCACGAACTGCAGCTGGATCACGCTGTCGCTGGCGTCGATTCGGGCGATGCCCAGCGGCTTGCCCAGCAGGCGCAGCCGGTGGCTGTCGATCAGCGTGCGAGTAGGATCCGGCAGCGCGCCGAAACGGTCGACCAGTTCCTCCTGCAGCAGTTGCAGCTGCTCGTCGTCTTCGCAGTTCGCCAGCCGCTTGTACAGCACCAGGCGCTCATGCACATCGCTGCAGTAGTCCGCGGGCAGCAGTGCCGGCGCATGCAGGTTGATCTCGGTGGTGACGCCCAGCGGCGCATTCAAATCCGGGACCTTGCCGGCCTTCAGTGATTTCACCGCGCTGTCGAGCATCGCGCAATAGAGATTGAAACCGATTTCATGGATTTCGCCCGACTGCGATTCGCCCAGCACCTCGCCGGCACCGCGGATCTCGAGGTCGTGCATCGCGAGGAAAAAGCCCGAACCCAGTTCTTCCATCGACTGGATCGCTTCGAGGCGCTTTTTCGCGTTGCTGGTGATGTTGCCTTCATCGGGCAGCAGCATGTAGGCATAGGCCTGATGGTGCGACCGGCCGACACGGCCGCGCAGCTGATGCAACTGTGCCAGGCCGAAGCGGTCGGCGCGGTTGATGATGATGGTGTTGGCGGTCGGGATGTCGATACCGGTTTCGATGATGGTCGTGCACAACAGCACGTTGAAGCGGCCCTGGTAGAAGTCGCGCATCGCGAGTTCGAGTTCGCGCTCGCGCATCTGTCCGTGGGCGATGCGGATGCGCGCTTCCGGCAGCAGCCTTGTCAGTTCTTCTTCGACGTTGCGGATGGTGTCGATGTCGTTGTGCAAAAAATAGATCTGGCCGCCGCGCTTCAGTTCACGCAGCACGGCTTCGCGGATCAGCGATTTGGCGTAACGCGCGACGAAAGTCTTGATCGCCAGCCGCCGCTGCGGTGCGGTGGCGATTACCGAGAAATCGCGCAGCCCTTCCAGCGACAGCGCCAGCGTGCGCGGGATCGGCGTCGCGGTCAGGGTGAGCACATCGACTTCGGCGCGCAGCGCCTTCAGCCGCTCCTTCTGGCGCACGCCGAAGCGGTGTTCCTCATCGAGGATCACCAGCCCGAGGTTTTTGAAATTGACGTCGCGACCGATCAGCTTGTGCGTGCCGATGGCGATGTCGACCCGGCCCTCGGCAAGGCCGTGCAGCGCCTCGGTGGTTTCCTTGGCCGAACGGAAGCGCGACAGTTCCGCGACTTTCACCGGCCAGTCGGCAAAACGGTCGGAGAAGGTATTGAAATGCTGTTCGGCCAGCAGTGTCGTCGGTACCAGCACCGCAACCTGCTTGCCGTCAGCCACGGCGACAAAGGCTGCGCGCAGCGCCACTTCGGTCTTGCCGAAGCCGACATCGCCGCAGATCAGCCGGTCCATGGGCTTGGTGCTTTTGAGATCGTCGAGCGTGGCGGTGATGGCCGCCGCCTGGTCGGCGGTTTCCTCGAACGGGAAACCTTCGGCAAAGGCTTCGTAGTCATGCGGTGTCAGTTTGAAGGCGTAGCCTTCGCGTGTCGCGCGCTGCGCATACAGCGCCAGCAGTTCGGCCGCAGTGTCGTGTACCTGCGCAGCGGCTTTTTTCTTGGCCTTGTCCCACTGGCCGCTGCCCAGTTGATGCAGTGGCGCCTGTTCGGGCGCGGCGCCGCTGTAGCGGCTGATCAGGTGCAGGCTCGACACCGGCACATAGAGCTTGTCTGCCTTCGCATATTCCAGCGTCAGGAATTCGGTGCTGCCTTCGCCCTGGTCCAGCGTCTGCAGGCCGAGGTAACGGCCGATGCCGTGGGTTTCGTGCACCACCGGATCGCCGATCTTGACCTCGGAGAGGTCGCGCAGCATGCCTTCGGGCGAAGTGCGCTTCGCGTCGCGCACCGCGCGCTGGCGCACCTGTGCGGCATAGAGTTCATTCTCGGTGACGACGGCAACCTGGTGCGCGTGATCGATGAAGCCGGTGTGCAGCGGCGCGACGGTGAGCATGAAGCGCTCGCTGCCGGCAAGGAACTGCGTCCAGTCCGCGACCTGCTCGGTTTTTAAATCGTATTCGGCGAAGTACTCGAGCATGGTTTCGCGCCGGCCCAGCGTTTCGGCCAGCACCAGCACGCGGCCTTCGTAATCCGTCAGGAACCGGCGCAACCGGTGCAGCGGATCGTCGGCGCGGCGCTCGACATGCAGCGGCGGCAGCGGCGCGGTCGCGAGGGTATCTTGTAAGTTGTTGTTTTTATTACTATTTTCGTCTAACGCCTCGGGCGAGCCGGCCACTACCGCTTTCGCCGCTGCCAGTTCAACCCGCGCAAACGGCTTGATTGCGCCGAAGAACGCGTCTTCAGTGAGGAACAGTTCCTGCGGCGGCAGCACCGGATTGGCGAGGTCGCCGCGCACCATCGCGTGCCGGCCGCGCGTGTCGGCCCAGAATTCGTCAATAGCCTCGGTGACGCCGGTGCGCAGACAGACCGTGGTTTCCGGCGGCAGGTAATCGGTGATCAGCGCGGTCTGGTCAAAAAACAGCGGCAGAAAATATTCAACGCCGGCGGTGGGGATGCCCTTCGACACATCCTTGTACACCTGGCTGCGCGACGGATCGCCCTCGAAGCGCTCCCGGAAGCGCTGCCGGAAGTGCGTCTGCGCATCCTTGTCCAGTGGGAACTCGCGCGCGGGCAGCAGCCGCACTTCGGGCACTTTCATGATCGAGCGCTGGCTGTCAACGTCGAAGCTGCGAATCGAATCGATGACTTCATCAAAGAGGTCGATGCGGTACGGCAGCGGACTGCCCATCGGATACAGATCGATCAGCCCGCCGCGGAAACTGTATTCGCCGGGGGCGATGACCTGGGTGACATGGTTGTAGCCGGCGAGGGTCAACTGGTGGCGCAGCGCATCGGCGCCGAGTTTTTCGCCCTTGCGGAAATAGAAGGTGTTGGCGG
>JAOUIN010000290.1 GCA_029883965.1 Betaproteobacteria bacterium | reverse complement strand
GCCGGTGGCGGAACTGATCAATTACCTGATGACAGGCAAGACTCCCGCCTGCATCTAGCCCCGCGTGCCGGCTCGAAGCTGCACCGGACTGGACTTAATTGTCCGGCATGCTTCGCGTTTGACGGCGCGAAGACTTATCCTTAACGCATGCCCGAGACACACGAAAAAGCCGGAACCTCCATCCTCATCGAGAAGCTGCAACAGGCAGGCTGCTTTCCACATCCCGTCACGCAGATCCAGCTGATCGAAACGCATATTTCATGGGTCCTGCTGACCGGCGACTATGCCTACAAGATCAAGAAACCGCTAAACCTGGGTTTTCTCGACTTCAGCACACTGGCACTGCGCCAGCGATGCTGCGATGAGGAACTGCGCCTGAACCGGCGATTCGCGCCGCAGATCTATCTCGAAGTCGTACCCATCACCGGCGACACGGAGTCGCCGCAGGTTTCGGGCGATGGCTCCGCCATCGAATACACCGTGAAAATGCGGCAATTTCCGCAGGAGGCGCTGGCCAGCGCACTGCTGGCCAGCGGAAACCTCGCGTCATCAGAACTGGAGTCTTTTGCGGGGGAACTCGCAACCATCCACCGTGCTGCGGCGGCCACCGATGCCGGCAGCACGTTCGGAACACCATCGGCCATACTGGACGCGGCGATACAGAATTTTGATCAGCTGTCACCATTATTGAGCGGACCGGATGACGCCACTGCCATGGCCGCGCTGCGCGCATGGACCGTCGCCGAGCACGATGCCCGTAAATCCCTGATGGAACAACGCCGGGTTGGCGGCGCCGTACGCGAAGGCCATGGCGACCTGCATCTGGGCAACATCGTACGCATCGACAAACAACTGGTGCCGTTCGACTGCATCGAATTCAATCCGGCCCTGCGCTGGAACGATGTCCTCAGCGAAACGGCGTTCCTGGTCATGGATCTGCATGATCGCGGCCGTCCCGATCTGGGCTGGCTGTTCCTGAATGCCTGGCTCGACGCCTCCGGCGACCACGAGAGCATCGCCCTGCTGCCGTTCTACCTGGTGTACCGCGCCATGGTGCGGGCGAAGGTGCATGCGCTGCGTGCCCGCCAGTCCGGCGTGGCAGCGGACGAGTCGGCGCGCCTGATGAACGAATGCCGCAGGTACCTTGACCTGGCGCAGCAATTCTCGCGACCGCCGCCACCGGCACTGATCATCACCCACGGCCTGTCCGGATCCGGCAAGAGTCAGGTAGCCGCTGAAGTCATGCAGCAGCTCGGTGCGATCCGCATCCGCTCCGACATTGAGCGCAAACGTATGCATGGGCTCCCGTCATCAGCCGATACTGACAGCGGCGTCGCCGCTGGCATATACAGCGCCGGGGCAACACGGCAGCTGTACCATCAGCTCGCCGATCTCGCCCGCAAAATCCTCGATGCCGGACAGACCGTGATTGTGGACGCGACTTTCCTGCAACGCCGGCAGCGCGACCTGTTGCGCAAGGTTGCCAGCGCATGCGCAGTGCCGTTCCTGATCGTGAGCGTAACCGCGTCGAAAGAAATACTGTGTGACCGCATCCGGCAACGCCGTGTGGCAGGTGGTGATCCCTCAGAAGCCGATGTCGCCGTGCTCGAGAATCAGCTCGCCACACAGGAACTGCTCACAGCCGACGAACTGAAATCAACCGTTGAATTGCCGAGCGCACAACTGACGCCGGCAGCGTGCTGCGAACGGGTGATCGGTGCGCTGCGGGCGAGACATCAGACAAATATGTAGTAACTATTTGTTTTTATTCATTATTTTATATCGCGCTCATCCATGGCAGCGGATTGCGGGTGAGCGCCACCGCGACGATATAGATAAAAACCACCTGCGCTGCGAGCCACGCGGCCAGTTGCGCGCGGCGCGTACGCGCAAAGCGCAGCGCCACCATGCCGAGGCCGATATAACCGAAGAGCGCGACCACCTTGGCCGTGATCCAGTCGGCGACAAACGGATACTGTCGCAGCATTAACGCGAGAGTGATCGCGCTGCCGAGCAACAGCGTGTCGATGACATGAGGGACAATTCTGACCCAGCGCCGACGCAGCAGCGATGAGTCCCGCAGCATCCATGCACCGCGAATGAAAAACAGCGCATAGCTGCTCACCACGCACGACACGTGGATCAGCTTCAGCGTTGCATAATCGATCGGCACCTTACGCTGACGGATGCTGCCAGGCTCACGGCAGCAGATTGACGCCGTCGAGCGGATCTTTCGCGCGTGCCGCCTCGATGTCGGCATCGAACGACTCAAAGTGCCCGCTCTCGACATTCAGCACCAGCACCTTGCCCTCTTCAATCAGATAGTGCCAGCCGCGCAGAAAAATCTCGCCGGCCTCAACACGCCGCTGCACCATCGGGTATTCCATCAACCGCTCCAGCTGCAAGGCCACCGAGCGCTGTTCGGTGCGCCGCAGCGCCTCCTCCGACAAAGTCACCGGCAGCACGGCGTCACGCCCCAGATCCAGCCATTTCGCCATGTGCCGCGCCTCTGCCGGCGGCTCGGTATACAAAGCGCGAATTGCGCCGCAATGACTGTGGCCGCAGACAATGATCTCTCGCACATGCAGGTTGAGCACCGCGAACTCGATGGCCGCTGCCGTGCCATGGTAGCCATGGGACGCATCAAACGGCGGCACGAAACTGCCGACATTGCGCACGACAAACAGCTCGCCGATGCCGCTGTCCATCAGCAGATGCGGTACGACGCGGGAATCACAGCAGCCTATAAACAGTACCGTCGGATGCTGGCCCTGATCGACCAGACCCTTGAACTGCTTTCTCAGCCGCGGAAAATAGCGGGTATGGAAGCGCCGCAGTCGATCGATAATCTGGTCAGGCATATTCTCAATCCGTATGTATCAATGATCATCCAGGCTTTCCGTCCAGCCGCGGCCGCGTCAGCACCGGCCAGTAACGCACGGCATAAAGCCCGAAGGCCGCGGCCCAGACTACCCCCGATAGCTGGACACTGGCCAGATACCAGTCCGCGGAGCCCATGCCGCCGAATACCCGCACCACTGCCGCGGCCTGGACCAGCAGAAAGCAGGTCAGCTCGTAACCATCCGCCACCAGCGGTCGCGCGGTATGCCCGCGCGCCGTGCGCGTCATCATGCCGATGGTCAGTCCGCCGATGGCGCCTACGGTCAACGCGTGTATCGAAAACGATTCGGCCAGCCAGCCCATGCCCGCGAGCGCACGCAGGAACAGGTGAACGACAATCCAGGCGTAG